>CALYZR010000029.1 GCA_945610215.1 uncultured Clostridium sp.
AGAAAAAATCGAAGATTTTTTTATTTATAAAAATGCTATAATCGCTATTGCCTTTGAGATTTCCTCATTTTATTCGGAAACTCAAATCGGCGATAACAAAGGGCGACTTGAAGTCGCTTTGTTATATATTATCTTTTCTTATTGTTTCTATAATATTTTGTTTATTTATTTTATTTAATGAATACTTCATTGTTATTCCAACTATTATGAATACGAACACTATTGAGATAATAATTGCAGATAAAGGTAATGTGTAGCCCAAATCAATTCCTTGTGCAAATGCTTTATACATACCATATGAACCAAGTATTCCTAGAGGTATTCCTATTAAAAGAGATTTTGTTCCATACATAATGCTTTCTAATCTTATCATTTTGTTAAACTCTTTTGACGACATTCCAATAGATTTAAGCATTGCAAATTCTTTACTTCTAAGTATCATATTTGTTGTTATTGTATTAAATATATTTGTTACACCAATTAATGTTATTACTGTTATAAATCCATACAAGAATATTTTTACAACAAGTAACATTCTTTGCTCTTGTTTCATATATGTTTCATAATTAAATACATTAAGACCAACATAGTCTTCATTTTGCTTTATTAAATCATTAAGTGTATTTTCTAATTCTTGAGGCTTAGAAGATTTTATAAATAAATCTCCCAAATTATAATAATCTGAATTATTAATGTCTTGTTTAAATACTTCTTTAATATAATCTTCTGATACTACTATAATTCCGTGCTCATAATATAGAGCTTCCTGGCCCATAGGTTTTATATCTGTGTATTTTGATATTGTCATAGATTTTTCTGTATCACCATGTTTTACATCTATTTTGTCACCAGGCTTTAAAGAATATAGTCTATCAACAGTTTTACTACCATCTTCATTATAGAATGTAGTATAATCTAATAAAACTACTGCTGTTTTATAATCATTTTCGTTCAATCCAAGCTCTTTTATATACCTTTTAAAATATTCATTGTTATATACCATAAATGCAATTCCATTAGGAGAAGAGTCATCTTCTAAAATTTTCTTACCAAATTCAGAAGCATACTTATTATTATCGATATCTAAACGTGATTCATAACAATATGCAGAATCATCTATATTTTCTAGTTTTGATATTTTTTCATATATTTGTATATTTGAATTATCTAAACATTCTACATACATATTAAATTTAAAATCTGTGTAATAAAATTCACTTGTTTTTGTTCCTAAGCTTAAAAAGCTAGATAATGATATAAATATAAAAATACTTATAACTAACGAAATTACAGTTGTTCTATATTTTTTCTTACTTCTTTTTAAGTTTTTACTAGCAATAACCCCACCTATTCCAAATAATTTTTTAGTAAGTTTCGAGGTTTTTAATTTTTTTGCTTTAATTTTTATATCGTTATTTCCTCTAATAGATTCAATTGGCGAAATTTTAGCAGCTCTTCTTGCTGGAATTAAGCAAGATAAATATATTGTAATTATTGAAATTATTATTGAAATCAGTACTGATACCAAATTTATGCTATATGTACATTTCATTCCGTCTAACATATCTGCAAGTAGATAATTTACAACTTGCAATAAAATCATTATTGCAATTATCCCAAATAAAATCCCGAGAGGTATTGCGATTAGTCCAATAACCATTCCTTCAAATATAACATTTCTTCTTATTTGTTTTGATGTTGCACCAACACTAGAAAGCATTCCATATTGTCTATTTTTTTCTGATACAGATATGCTAAAACTATTTCTAATAACAAATACACTGCTTACAACAATTATAAATATAACAACTCCTGCTATTGCATATAAAACATGTAGCATGGCATCACTCATTATACCTTGAAAACGTAAGAAATCAGAATTTACGTATACATCTTCATCAAAATCTAAATTTAAAGTTTTACAAATATCTTTTGTGATTTCTTCATACTCTTTTGGAGATTTATACAAAACAGATATATCAATAATAACTGGAGTTTCATCCATATATGTTAAGGCTGAATAACCAGGAGAGTAAGACTCTTCAACATCTAGAGTCTCCATAAATCCAACTATTGTATAAGTTCTTGCTTTCGTATCTACTATGGACTCCTCGCCTTCAGTGTATAGACTATCATCGTCTAAATAGTAGTCATCATTACTTTTTCGGTTTCCAATGTTTAAAGTAATTGTATCTCCAATTTTTAAAGGAACACGAGCTCCTGTTAATACACTTTCTGTAATTATTATTTCATTAGAATTTTGAGGTAATCTACCATCTGTTAATACCACGCCATAGTTTTCTAAAGCTTTTTTATCATAAGATAAAACGTGTAAATATGGCTTATTATTTGCTTTGCTTCCTTCTAAATTAGCCCAACCAAGTGAAGAAGAAAAGAAATAATCTTTAACTTTTTGATTTTCTGTTACATATTGCAATTTATCACTTGTTACATTGTTAAAAGTAACATGATAATTTCCATCATTTATTTTTACCCACTCTATAAGAGAGTTTTGAAAACTAGAAACTAAACCAGCAACACCACAAATAAGAGCAGTAGAAAGCATAATACCAATAATAGTAACAATTGTTCTTTTTTTATTAAGCTTTAAACTTTTTATTGTAAATTTATTTAAAATACTCATTTTATTACTCCTTTTTAATTTCTTTCGTCTTTAATAATTTTTCCATCTTCAATTGTAATAACCCTTTCGGCTTCTTTTGCAATTTCTAAATCATGTGTAATTATTACAACGGTTTGATTGAATTTTTTATTTGAAAGCTTAAGTAATGAAATTATTTCCTCACTTGCTTTTGAATCTAAATTTCCTGTAGGTTCATCTGCAAGCATTATTGCAGGATTGTTTATCATTGCTCTACCTATTGAAACTCTTTGCTGTTGGCCACCAGATAACTGATTTGGTAAATGTGTTTTTCTGTTTTCTAATCCCAGTGTTTTTAGCATTTCGGAAAGTCTAGTTTTATCAACTTCACTTCCATCTAAATCACAAGGTAATGTAATATTTTCTTCTACATTTAATATAGGAATTAAATTATAAAACTGATATATTAATCCAATTTGTCTTCTTCTAAATATTGCTAAATTATCATTATTTAAAGAATAAATATCTTTTCCATCTATATATACTTTTCCAGAAGTCGGTCTATCTACACCTCCTAATAAATGTAGTAAAGTCGATTTACCACTACCACTTGCTCCTACAATAGCAACAAATTCTCCTTTGTTAATTGTAAACGAAACATTATCAACAGCGTTAATTTGGTTTTCACCTTTACCATAAGTTTTGACTAAATTTTCTACTTTTAAAATTTCCATAGTTTATTATCCTTTCTTTTAAAATTAAAGCACATTAAGTATGCTAATACATTTTTCAAAACGTATTATAATATTTTAAAGTGACTTTAAAGTGACTATTAATTTTTATTTAAAATTTTATTTGCATCTTCTGTGCTTAAATTTCCATACTTAATCATTTTTTGTACAACTTGTTTTTGCCTTTGTTTTGCAAGTTCAGGACTTGCTTTCGGATTGTATAAAGAAGGCGCATTTGGAATCCCTGCAAGAATTGTACATTCACTGTCATTTAAATCCTTCGGCAGTTTTTCAAAATAGCCTAAAGAAGCAGATTTAATATTATAATAATTATTTCCATAGTATATTGTGTTAACATACAATTCTAATATTTCATCTTTATTATAGTTTTTTTCTATTTCATAAGACATAAATACTTCTGCAATTTTTCTTGTTATTTTTTTCTCTTGAGTAAAATACATATTTTTGGCAAGTTGTTGAGTTATAGTACTTCCACCCTCAATAAGACTCATTGTTCTAATATCGTTAAGTAAAGCTCTTGCAATTGCAATTATATCAATTCCAGAATGCTTTTCAAATCTGTGGTCTTCCACAGAAATTACAGCAATTGTATAAATTTTAGGGATTTCAGATAAACTTGTGTAATCTTTTTGAGCTCTTATACTTTCAACCTTTTCATATAATGGCATATTAGCTATTGCATCTTTATACATTCTATATCCCTGACCAATTAATAATGCTATTATGCTTAGTACAATTAAAATTACTACAACTAAAAATTTCTTTAACTTTTTCATATATTATCACCTGTAAATATATTAACTTATAAAAGTGACTCTAAAGTGACAAATTTATCTTAAAACTATAGAAATATTTTTATAATAAGGAATATATGATATACTTAAAACAATGACATTACTGTTAAAGGAGAATGAAATGAAAAGAAATTTAATTTTTTAATTCTTTATGCCAGTAGGAACGGGGGATTTTGGCACATTATTTGTAATCAATTGAAATGTAGAATTTTTATATAAATTTTGATTAGAAAACTAAAAAAATGAACTAATTTACATTTACAACTAAAGTTGTAAATGTAAATTAGTTCATTTGGTGCGCTTGAAGGGATTCGAACCCCCGACCTTTTGGTTCGTAGCCAAACACTCTATCCAACTGAGCTACAAGCGCATATTAATAATACTTGTATATTATAGCTTTATTTTAGGCATTATTCAATAGATTTTCACAAAAAAATAGAGATTGCATATAAATACAATCTCTATTTAATATATACAACTATCTACTTTTTGGCATCAAATTTAATATTCTTCCAGCAAAATCACCAAAGTTTTGAGATTGTAAAATTACTTTACCAGGTCCTACAAGTTTTGTTAAGAATAAACCTTCTCCACCTAAAAATATATTTCCTAAGCCTTTTACAGTTTCTATCTCGTAAGAAATAGAAGGAGAAAAAGCAACAACGTTTCCTGTGTCTACTTTTAAAACTTCACCTTGTGCAAGTTCCTTTACAATAGGATCTCCATCAACTTCTAAAAATAACATTCCATTACCAACAGCCTTTTGAAGAATAAAACCTTCTCCACCAAAAAGACCAGCACTAAAACGTTTTGTAAATGTAACTGAAGTTTCTACATTAGATTGTGCACACAAGAAAGAACCTTTTTGAAAAGTTAATCCACCAGGATATTTTGATAAATCAAATGAAACTATACTTCCTGGAACTGTTGAAGCAAAAGCTACTATTGCACCATCTTTTTCGGCAGTATAATTAGCCATAAACATGGATTCACCAGCAAATACTCTTCCAATGCTCTTCATTATTCCTCCGTGTGCATTTGTTTTCATTTGAATACCTTCTGTTTGATATGCCATTCCACCAGATTGAGTATACATAGATTCTCCTGAATTTAATGTAACTTCAACAACGGGAACAGTTTGACCAACGATTTTATAATCCATAACATTACCCCCCTTTTTTTCAACATAATTATACATTATAAAAAAATGAAAATTCAACATATTTAGTTAAAAAATTATTTTATATTATAGTCTGAAGGAGGAAAAAAATTAAAACAATAAAACAAAAGAACCTGTAAAAACAGGTTCTTTTTGGTGATCCAGAGACGACTCGAACGTCCGACCCACGGCTTAGAAGGCCGTTGCTCTATCCAGCTGAGCTACTGGACCATTTATTTGAACGAATAATATAATAACACATTTTTGAGGGGTAGTCAATATTTTTCACAAAATAAAATTAATAAATCCAATAAAACCAAATATTAAAAAAAGTAATCCAGAACACAAATTAATAATATTGTCTGGAACTTTTTTACTTAAAAGCTTTCCAAAAATAATAGCAATAGAGTCACTTACAATCATTCCTAAAATAGCTCCATAAATAAGCATAATTTTATAACAAGGATATTGTATACCTAAACCGATAGAGGCAAGAAATGTTTTGTCCCCAAGTTCTCCAACTGCAATGCTAAAAGCAATAAACAATATATAAAAGGCAGTTCTTTTTGTAATATTATTACTTTTAGAAGAAGGATTTTCGAGGGAGTTTTTTTGCTTAATGGTTATAATTCCAAAAATAATAAAAGAAGTATATGTAATGATTTTTAATATGTTTTGAAATATTGGATTTTCAATATTTCCTAAAAAACTTCCAAATAAAATTGCAATTCCATGACTAAAAAAAGAACCAAGTGCTACACCTAATATAATTACATAAAATTTTAATTTTGATGAAAAAGACAATGCAATGAGTTGAGTTTTATCACCAAGTTCAGAGATAAAAACAAGAATAAAAGATATAAAAAAAGGATATATAAATTCCAAAATTATCACCTAAAAAAATATATTCTAAATAAATATTAATATACCAACATATATATTATTAAAGGCAAGGTGAGGACTATTTTAACAAGTTTAAAAGTGAGTTTTGTAATTATTGGAACAATAATAGGAGCAGGCTTTGCATCAGGGCAAGAAATATACACTTTTTTTAACGTGTATGGACTAAAAGGATTAATTGGAATTTTTATATCGTGTTCTTTAATTGGATTAGTAATATATAAAACACTAGAAATTAGCATGAAATTAAAAAGCGATGAATATGGCGATTTTGTTAAATTGATAATTCCACAAAAGTTTAAAAGCAATAGAATATTAATATTTACAATAAATAATATTATAAATATATTTTTACTAATATCATTTTTTATTATGGCTTCGGGTTTTGCAAGTTATTTTTTTCAAGAATTTCAGGCACCAAAAATATATGGAGGAATAATAATTGCAGTATTATCTTTAATAACATTTTTTAAAAATATTAATGGAATTATAAAGATAAATACATATTTAATCCCAATATTAATATTACTTGTGATTTTATTAGGTGCAAAACAAATAAATTGTGGAAAACTACACTTCTATAATATTCAAAGAAATAATATGAGTTGGATTTTAAGCAGTATATTATATGCAAGTTATAATAGTATAGTTTTAGTCCCAATATTAGTAAGCCTAAAAAATATGATAAAAAACAAAAATCAAATAAAAGAAATTTTTACTATTGTAACTATTATAATGATTATTTTATCTGCAATAATATATCTTTTAATACAAGTATTTATAAAAGACTTAATAGAAATAGAAATACCAATTGTATATATTGCAGGTCTATTAGGAAATGTTTATAAATGCTTATATGGATTTGTAATACTAGTTGCAATATTTACATCAGCAATATCAGCAGGATATAGCTTTTTGATTAATTGTACAAAAACTAAAAAAAACTATATTTATTTAGCAATAATAATTTGCACAATATCTGTATTAATTAGTAAGTTGAGTTTTTCTGGATTAATAAATCTTCTATATCCTATATTTGGGTATTTAGGAATAATACAAATAATTTTTATATTAGCCTTGAAAAAAACAAGCTAGTTTGATATAAGTATTATATAATATAAAAGTTAGGTGTAATTTTATGAAATATTATATGTTTAACGGAGAATAACGGAGATTTAGGTAAGACA
>CALYZR010000030.1 GCA_945610215.1 uncultured Clostridium sp.
CATCTAAATATGTAGTTTCTCCAGCTTCATATTGTGCTATTATTCTGTTTTTAAAAGTTTCTTCTTGTTTGTTATAATTTTTTTCTGCTTCATTAAGTTTTTCTTGTGATTCTTCAATATCTTTTTCTAAATCACTTATTTTATATTCTAACTCATCAATCTCTGATTCATATCCACTTATTTGTGAGTTTAACTCTTGAATTTGCTTCATTGTATCAGACATTTCTTCTTTTACAGCACTTATTTCATTTTCTGTTTCTTCTATTTGTTGATTTATATCACTTTGTTTATCTTGTAATTCAGATTTTGTTGCAGCTAGTGTTGCCACAATGTTAGTTGATAAAATTATTAGTATTAATAATATTGCTATTAATATTTTTTTACTTTTCATTTTTTCCTCCGTTTTTTAATTCTGGTTTGCATTTTCTGCTGTGTTTTCTGTTGATTTGTCTGTTTCTATTTTTTTACCTGTTATATATGGTAATGAGTCTACATGCTGACCATTTATTCTTACCTCGAAGTGTAAATGTGGGCCAGTTGACCATCCTGTCGAACCAGCTTTCATTATTATATCACCTCTTTTTACGGTTTGTCCAGCCTGTACTAAAATTTCTGAACCATGTCCATATAAAGTACTAACTCCACCACCATGATCAATTACAACCATGTTTCCATATCCAGTTGTTGAATATCCTGCCTTTGTTACAACCCCATCATTTGCAGCAATTATATATGCTCCCATTGGCATTGCTATATCTGTTCCAGAGTGTATTCTATATGTCTTAAGTATTGGATGAATTCTCATTCCGTATTTTGATGTTATTGTTGAATACCCTGGAGCTGGCCATGCAAATTCTCCACCAACATAGTCTTCTCCAACTTTTATACTTGTTATTGCTACAATTTGTGCTTCTAAATTGTCTAATTCTCTTTGATAACCTGCTATTTTTTCTTGTGTTTCTTTTTCTTCATTTGTCAACTGTTTTGCATAACTATTTTTTATAACTTTTGCATTTTCTAATGCAATACTTGTATTTTCTTTGTTTGTTTTTAGAGTTTTTAAAGATTTTTCCTTTTCTGATAATGTTACTCTTATATTTTCTATTTCATTTTTTTGTCTATCTATATTGTCTAAAAGATTTCTATCATATTTTGCTATTTCTCCTATTAAATAATAATTAGATATAAATTCTGATAATGTATTTGAACTTAATAAAACATCTAAATATTGAACATCTCCTGCCTCGTATTGTGCTATTATTCTGTTTTGAAATGTTTCTCTTTGTATTTTATAATTATTTTCTAAATTTGTTAGTTTTTCTTCTACTATTGCTATTTCCGTTTGTATCTCTTCTAGATTTCTATTTACTTCTTCTATTTCTGTTTGATATGTATATATTTTTTGTTCCAAATTATCAATTTGTTTTAAAGTGTCTGTTAATTCTATCTGTATGGTTTCCACCTGTTCATTAGCTTGCGAAATTTGCTCGTTCAATTGATTTTTTCTGTCCTGTAGTTCAGTTAAATCATCTGCAATTACTACTGTTGTAGATAATGCTAATGATGCAACAATCGTTATTATACTAGTTAATATTATTTTTTTTGGCATTGCCTCACCTTCTTAAACGTCAAGGTATTTTTTCATAGATATTGAGCTACCAATAATACCAATTCCAACTCCTAATACTAAATATACAATTATTATTTCTCCTAATAAATCTCCAAATGTTAATAGATTAATGCTAAGTTTTTGCCATGTAGCTGAATTTACAAGTTTTGTAGCTAAGAAGTTGTATCCTCCACCTATTAGCAAAATTGATATTATACTTGAAATTAAGCCTATTACTATACCTTCTATTATGAATGGAGTTCTAATAAATCCATTAGTTGCTCCAACATATTTCATTATTGAAATTTCTTTTCTTCTTGCATGTACTGTAAGTTTTATTGTATTTGAAATTATAAATAGTGATATTAAAATTAATATTGCAAAAATTGCAAATGTTACAACTCTTATTGCTTTTCCTACACTAGATAAGGTTTCTATTGTGCTTGATTTGTTTTGTATTTCTTTTACATTGTCTAATTTAGATATTGATTCGTATACTTGATTATTTAATGATAAATCTGTTAATGTAATTATGTATGATACTTCAAAAAAATCTGGAGTAAATCCATCTAATGCTTTTGCATTGTCTCCAAGTCTTTTTTTCATAGTGTTGTATCCTTCTTCTTTAGACACAAATTCTATTGTATTTATTCCTTCTATTTTTCCTAAATCTTCTTTAAGTTTTGCTATTTGATCATCTGTTGCTTCTGGGTACATAAATACCTGCATTCCTTGTTCTTTCTCTAAGTCTTTAATAGCATTATTTATGTTTTGACCTATTACAAAAAATAGCCCAAACATAAGCATTGTTGCACACATTACTCCTAAACAAGATAATGTAGACTTTTTATTTTTAAATACATTTCTAAAACCTTCTGATAAAAAATATCCTATTACATTATATTTCACTTGCTATACCCACCTTTTCTATCATCTCTAACTATTACGCCTTTTTCAATTTCTATAACTCTTTTTTTCATTTGGTCAACTATATCTTTAGCATGTGTTGCTATAACTACTGTTGTACCTCTTAAATTGATTTCGTTAAGCAAATTCATAATGTCCCAAGCTGTTTCTGGGTCTAAGTTTCCTGTTGGCTCGTCTGCAATTATCATAGATGGATTGTTTACTAAAGCTCTTGCAAGTGCAACTCTTTGTTGCTCTCCTCCTGATAATTCATTTGGATAAACTTTAGCTTTTCCACTTAGTCCAACTAATGAAAGTACCATTGGAACTTGTCTTCTTATATGTTTTGGTGTAGCTTTTACTATATTCATTGCAAATGCTACGTTTTCATAAACTGTTTTATCTGATAACAATCTAAAATCTTGGAAAACCACTCCCATGCTTCTTCTTAAATATGGCACTCTTTTAGGTTTTAAAAATGTTGTATCTTTGCCATTTATAATTATATTACCTGATGTTGGTTCTTCTTCTTTTAATATTAATTTAATAAGAGTTGATTTTCCGTGAACCAGATGCACCTACTAAAAATGCAAACTCCCCTTTTTCTATTTTAAAGTTCGCATTATTTACTGCTTCGGTTCCTGTACTGTATGTTTTATATACGTTTTTAAATTCTATCATATTTTGACCTCTTTTACTTAAATATACAATAATATTATAATAATAATACCTTAAAAAAGCAATAAAAAATGACATTTTTCAATAAATTGTCATTTTTTTGTAATATAATATTTTTATTTAATAAATTGGATTTTGTTTTTTAGGACGGACTTAAATTAGTTATATAAATTTTAATTTGTGTGAGGGGGAATTCTAGGGACTGTCCCTTAAAATCACCCATTCGGGGGATTTTGGGGACTGTCCTGAATTCACCCGAATGAACACAAATTACAATTTATTTACAATTTCAATTATATCTTCTGCTGTTAGTCCGAAATATTTTAATAATTCTTTTGCTGAACCAGATTTTCCAAACCTATCTTTTATTCCCATTCTTATTAGTTTTGCAGGATATTCTTCTGTTAAGACTTCCGAAATAGCACTTCCGTAACCCTCCAATTATATTGTGATCTTCTATTGAAATCAATTTATTTGTTTCTTTTGCACATTTTATTATTAGATCTCTATCTATTGGTTTTATTGTATGCATATCTACTACTCTTATATTTATTCCTTGTTTTTCTAATTCTTCTTTAGCTTTTACTGCTTCTGGAACAACTATTCCTGTTGCAAATACTGTTGCATCTATTCCTTCTCCTATTTGAATTCCTTTCCCTATTTCAAATGTTTGCCCTTCTTCGTATATTTGTGGAGTACTTAATCTACAAAGTCTTAAATATACTGGCCCTTCTTTTTTAGAGATTTCTTCTACTGCCCACTTTGTTTCTATGTCATCACTTGTACACATAACCGTCATATTTGGTAATCCTCTCATCATTCCTAAATCTTCTAACATTTGATGTGTTGCACCATCTTCTCCAACAGTTACTCCAGCATGTGAAGCACATATTTTTACATTTAAATCTGGATGTGCAATGCTATTTCTTATTTGGTCATAACTTCTTCCACATGCAAACATCGCAAAGCTACTTGCAAATACAGTCTTTCCAAATGTAGCTAGTCCTGCTGCAGTACTCATCATATCTTGCTCTGCAATTCCCATGTCAAAAAATCTTTCTGGAAATTTTTTTGCAAAAATTGAAGTTTTAGTTGCAGCAGATAAATCTGCATCTAATACAATTATATTTTCATTTTTTTCTCCTAACTCTGCCAATTTTTCTCCATAGCTTTGTCTTGTAGCTTTAAGATTTTCACAATCCATATTTTTTCCTCCTCTATTTGTTGTACCAACCTTTTATTATTTCATCTGATATTTTCAAATTACCTTTTCCTATTCCAATTTCGACACTTGGTCTTTTCGTGCCATGATAGTCTGTTCCACCACTTATATATAAATTATTATCTTTACAATATTGTAATAATTCAGTAGTTTGTTTTTCTGTAAAATTGCTATAATAACATTCTATTCCGTCTAAGTTACTATCTTTTATTAGTTCATCTATATATTTTATTTTATCTTCTACCCATTTATATTCGTAGACATGTGCTAAAAAAGCTACTCCCCCTGCCATGTGGACTTGTTTTATAGTTTCTGCTGGTGATGGATAGTCATCTTTTTTGTCTAAAAAGAACATATTGTTTCTATTGTATACATAGTCTTTTTTAAAATTGCTAAAGCTTGTCCATAAATCTTCTGGAACTTTTGATTCGTTTTCTGGATGTTTTTTTATTTCATTGTATATTACAACACTTCCCCAATCACTATCCGGATTCCAATCTATATCTTCTATTGGAGCTAAGGTCAATCCATATAATTTTGCTTGTTTATAAAGATGTTTTAAATTTTTAGTTTCTAATATTCTGTGTGTTTTATTTTTATAATTTTTCTCTAAATATTCGCTAAATCTATCTATATCAATATTGTATGCCAATATATCAATTACTCTATCTTTGTAATAATTTTTAAGTTCTACTCCTGTAATTATTTCCCCAGAATAATATTTTTTTACATCGATTTTTTGTAATTCGTAATATCCATTTACACTTTCATGGTCTGTTATAGACATATATGATAATTGATATTTTTCTGCCTTTTTTAACACATCTATTACACTATCTGATCCATCTGAATTATTTGTATGAATATGTAAATCTATCATTATTCAATCACCTACTACTTATTTAATTCCTCCATAGCCATTTTATATTCTTCTTCATTTGGTGCTTTTCCATGCCAATCTGCTTTATTTTCCATAAAAGAAACACCTTTACCTTTTATTGTTTTTGCAATAATTACTGTTGGTTTTCCTTTTACTGTTTTTGCTTTATCAAATGCTCTTATTAATTTTTCCATATCATGTCCATCTACATTAATAACTTCAAATCCAAAACTTTTAAATTTTTCATCTAATGGACAAATATTTTTTACAGTATCTACATTTCCATCTATTTGTAAATTATTATTATCTACTATCAAGCATAAATTATCTAATTTTCTATGACTAGAAGTCATTGCTGCTTCCCATATTTGACCTTCTTGCAGTTCTCCGTCTCCACAAATACAGTATACTCTAACTCCTTCATGATTTAATTTAGAAGCAAGTGCCATACCATTTGCAACAGACAATCCCTGTCCTAAAGAGCCTGTTGACATATCTATCCCTGGTGTTTTTCTCATATCTGGATGTCCTTGCAAATTTCCATCAATTTTTCTTAATTTTTTTAATTCATCTTTTTCAAAATATCCTTTTTCTGCAAGTACAGCATATAATGCTGGTGCAACATGACCTTTTGACAAAACAAGTCTATCTCTTGTCTTCGCATCAGGTTCTTTTTCATTTACATTCATTTGATTAAAATATAGTACTGTTAATATGTCTGCAACAGATAAAGAACCACCTGGATGACCAGATTTAGCATTATATGTTCCTTCTATAATACCAATTCTAACATTGTTTGCAATATGCTTTAATTCCTCAATATTAGTAATTTTCAAGTGAAACACTCCTTTTAATATTATTTTATCATTTTTATTTTACATTATAATTAATTTTATTTCTATAATTTATTTATAAATATTTAATATTTTTGATGTGGGAAGTGAGAGATGTGATGCGTTAATATGAAAAAAGAACAGATATAAAATCTGTTCTTAAAACATTAGTTTTGTGTATATGGTAATACAGCAATATGTCTTGCTCTTTTTATAGCTTGTGTAATATCTCTTTGATGTTTTGCACATGCGCCAGTTGCTCTTCTAGGTAGTATTTTACCTTTTTCATTTATAAATTTCTTTAATTGTTCTGGATTTTTATAATCTAAAACGAAATCTTTATTACTGCACATTACACATACTTTTTTTCTAACTTTTCTAAATCTAGGATTGAAATCTTCGTCGCCGTTATTTCTTCTTTTATTGTTTTTTCCGTTTTGTTTTTTGTCTGCCATTTTTAATTTCCCCCTTCTCAAAATTTGCTTTGCAAATTTTGTATTTCTATATATTAATCATTAAAATGGTAATTCATCATCTGATGATACTGAAAATTCTGATGATTCTGATATGTTGTTTCCAAATGTATTTTCAAAATTTGATGATGTATCTCCATCTCTTTTACTATCTGCAAAATAAGCTTCTTCTGCAACTACTTCTGTAACATAGTGTTTTTGTCCTTGATCGTCTTCCCAATTTCTTGTTTGAATTCTACCAATTATTCCAACTTGTTGTCCTTTTTTAAAGTATTTGCTACAAAACTCTCCTGTTTTGCTCCAAGCAACTACATTAATAAAATCTGCTTGTCTTTCTTCTCCTTGTCTTGCAAATCTTCTGTTTACTGCCAAAGAAAATGTAGCTACAAGTGTGTTATTTGTACTTGTGTATCTTACTTCTGGATCTCTAGTTAATCTTCCCATTAGGATTACTTTGTTCATATAATAAGTCCTCCTTTATTTCATAAATTAGTCATTTTTTACTATAATATGCTTGATTACGTCGTCAGTAATATTATAAACTCTTTCTAATTCATCAATAAACTCTGGGTTGCTACTAAAGTTGATTAGTACATAGTATCCTTCATTTTGTTTTTGAAT
>CALYZR010000031.1 GCA_945610215.1 uncultured Clostridium sp.
ACTATAGATATTCTTACTGTTCTATGGCTAATCTTTCTAATTTTTTATATACATCCTCTGGTAACCTATGAATAGTATGTGTTCCAAATAGAATATCTACATACGGATAGCTTGCTTTTAGCTTCTCTATTATGTGCTCCTCTTGCATCATACATCCACCTATTGCAATTATTACATCTTTATTTTCTTTTATTTTTTTTATTTCGCCTAGTTTTCCAAAAAGCTTTTCTTCTGCATTTTCTCTTACACAACAAGTATTTATTATACATAAATCTGCCTCTTTTATTTCTTTAGATTCTGAATATCCCATTTGTTCTATCATTCCTACTAGTTTTTCTGAATCATTTTCGTTTAGCTTACATCCGATTGTTAAAATGTGATATGTTCTATTTTTATTTTGGTTTATTTTTTTTACTTTATCCATATATTCTTTTTGTTTCTCTATTATTTCTGTATTCATTAAAAATCCTCCAATTAACCATTACATTTTATTATAAAATTACATATTTTTCAACAAAAAGCTCTTAAAAAACTGCAAAGAGATTAAAACATATAAATCTCTTTGCAGTTTATCTACTTCTATCTTTCCTATTTGCTGAAGGTTTTCTTGCATTTTTTATTTTTTGATTATTCCTTCTATTACTTTCTTTATGTATTTCTGCATAATTTGTACTTTGCTGTTCTGGGGTATTTTTTCTTTCTATATTTCTTAATATTCTATGAAATTTTAAAAGGAATTTATTTGCATCTTTTTCGTCTAGTCTCAAAAGTTTTATTGTTTCCCACTCTTTTCCTCTCTCTGTGCATTCAACTTTTAAATAGTCTTCTAACATATCTGTTGTCTTTTTTCCTTCGCTACTTACTATTACAATAAAATCGTCATTTTTTAATCCTTCTACAAACATACTAATATCATTTAAATCATTTCCTAGGTATATACAAGTGTCTAGTCCTATTCTTTGTTTAACAAAATTAGCAGCAGTTCCCTTTGTATGTTCTCCGAGTGAAATCAATTCTATAATTATTATCTTGCTTTTGTGGAAACGAAGTTTGTCCTAAATGTGTTTTTCCTCTTTTTATGTTTTGTTCTATAAATCTTTTTATTCTTGTTATTTGATCATGTGTTCCTGCTAATGTAAGTTTTGTTATATCTATGTCTTCTAATCCATCAAAGTTATCTCTATATATTACATTGTTGCTTTTTTTATAATATTCTCTGACTGCTTCTAAATCATAAGCATATATGTGTTCTCCATCTGTTATACGTATATTAGAAATTTTGCCTCCAATTGCTAAAAATTCTTCAATTACTTTTTTTATATCATCTACATTCATGTTATTTTTAAATAATTCTTGCTTCTTTTTTACATCTAAACATGTAGCCCCATTATCTCCAATTATATAATCAAAATAGTGTAATGGGATTTTCTCTCTTTTTAGGCATTCTAGCATATCTGCAACTGTTCTTCCTGTATTTGCAATAATATGTATATTTGTTTCAGTTGACTTTGTTCTAATTTCTTCTAATATATCTTTTAACTCTTCATTAATCATAATTGTGCCGTCTTTGTCAGTTATGATTCCTATATTTTTTACTTTTCCTGTATTAATTACTTTTTCTAGTTGACGAAAAAACTTCATCATTTTATAATCTTTGCTATCCATATTATTTCACCTAATATTGTAAAAGCACTCTTTCTTAAGAGTGCTTCTTTTGTTTTTTAATTATTCAATCCCATATTTCTTTTTAAATTTATCTGCTCTTCCACCTGTTGTATCTTTCCTTAAATTACCTGTCCAGAAAGGATGGCATTTAGAACATACATCTACTTTTAAATCTTTTTTTGTAGAACCTACTTCTAATACATTTCCACATGCACATGTAACTGTTGTTTTTTCAAATTGTGGTTGTATATCTTTTTTCATTTTGCGTTCACCTCTTCCTTAACTTACAATATATTTCTATCATGAATTATTTTTTACTTTTTAAGCGACTTTAATATTTTAACATATATTTTTTTGTTTTGCAATGTTTTGATTAATTTTTATTTGTTTGAACTTGTGTTTTTATACTTTGCATTTGTGCTTTTGCTGCATTTATTGCATTATCGAAGGAAACTTTATTAACTAATTTAAAAATTATATTCCATAAACATGCAATTATTAAAATTATTAATCCTACTTTTTTCCATATTTTTGCTAACATATTTTTCTCCTAAAAACAAATTTACATATTTAATTATACTATATTTTTAAGTTTTGTCAATATATGCATAAATTATAGTTTGTCGAATTGGGGGAAAAAGGGGTCAGGGCCCTTTTTCCCCCATACATTAAACAAATTACAATTTATCTTAATAAGCTAAACCAATCTCCTAGTACATGTGCTAGCATATTTGGAAATGTTAATTTTTTTATTTCTTTATTTGCAATTAAATTACTTGTTGCTATTAAATTCCCATCTATGTAATATTTTACTTCTCCGTAATTTTTCTCCTTGCTTTATTGGTGCTGATATATTATTGTTTATGTTTATATCTGATGTTATATTTTTATTTTTTCCCTTTCCTATTAAAGCTCCACAGTCATTTTCTAAAATTAATTCTACATTTGGCATGAGCCCTTTATTTACTTCTACATTTTTTACTGCATCTCCTTTGTTTCCACATAACACATATTGATAATTTGAAAATCCATAATCTAATAATTTTTGGGCTTCTGAAAAACGAATTGCACTTGTTTCGCCCTTCATAACAACAGCAATTAAAGATAAATCATCTCTTGTTGCTGTTGCAGACAAATTAAATAATGCAACAGAAGTTGAACCTGTTTTTAATCCTGTACATCCAGAATAATTTCTAACAAGTTTATTTGTATTAACAAGTTCTGATTCTCCATCTCGCAAAGTATCCATCCAAATTGTTGTATATTCCGTTATTTTAGGATGTTTAGTTATTAATTCTCTTGACATTATTGCTATATCATAGCTTGAAGTTACATGTCCATCTTCATCTATTCCATGACAATTTTTAAATGTTGTATCATTCATTCCTAATTCTTTTGCTCTTTTGTTCATTTGCTCAACGAACATTTCCTCTGAACCTGAAATATATTCTGCCATAGCCACACAGCAATCATTTGCAGAAACTACGCATATTGCTTTTAGCATTTCATCTACTGTAAGTATTTCGGTAGTATCAAGCCATATTTGAGAGCCACCCATTTTGCTTGCGTTTTCTGAACATGGTACTCTATCTTCTAGTGTTATTATTCCGATTATCTAATGCTTCCATTATTAAAAGAATCGTCATTACTTTTGTAACACTTGCAGGTCTTAATTGTTCATGCATATTGTGGTCATATAAAATTGTGCCTGTCTTTTGTTCCATCAATATAGCACTTCCACATGTTAAATTTAAAAAATTCCCAGTTTTCTCATTTTCTGGTGCTACAGATGTAGTAACAGTGTTTTTTGTATTATTTGACCATACATATATGCTGTCCAAACTTGTTGCATTTGATATGGTTGAAATAAAAGTTATAAATAAAATAGTTAATATTGCAATACATATATATTTTTTTAATTTCATAAAAAAATTACCTCCTAAGCATTGTTAATTAATATTATGCATTAACCTAAATGTTTAGAAGGTAAATTATTTATATGTTTTCTATTTTTGCAATTCTTAAATTAATTGAATTTTCAGTTGATTCACTATAAATTTTTATATCAAAATTATTTTCATTTTTAAATTTAAAATCTATGCTTCCATATGCAACTGCTGCATCTTTTCCACTTTCTACATAACTTACTTTTCTACTATGCTCATGCCTTTCTATAACTTTTAAACTTGGAATTTGTAAAACTACATTATATAGTGTACTACTTACTTGACAGTTTCCACCACCATATCCTTTTTTTATGTTTCCTTCTTTATCAAAAATTTCTGCTTCCTTGTATCCAGCTTCGGCTGTAGCTTTTCCAACAGTATTACAAAAAGAAAATGTTTCTCCCGCTTTTACAATTGTTCCATTTAATCTAGAACATGTAAGAGACATGTTGTGCTGTCTATTGGCATCTTTATACACAATTGGCGTTGAAAAAGATGCTAGATCTGTTTCTGTTGATATTCTATTCTTTTCTTCTGAAATATTTACATTTGTATCACTATTTACATATTCGTTTGTATTATTATTTTCAGTATTTATATAACTAGTTTTAGAAGCTGTATAATCATTTTTTTCTTCTTGTTTATTTTTGCAACCAGTTAGACAAATAGCTAGTAAAATTATAATTGCAACAAGACTCTTCATTAATCATCTTCCTCATTTTCTTCTTTGTTCTGATCATCTGTTTCATCATATTCAAATTCGTAAACAGTTTCTTCTTTTGGCCCTTTTTTTTCTTTTTTAATTTTTGCTTTTTCTTGTTTTTTTATTTCTTCATTTGCTTTTTCTAGTACATTATTTTCAATTTCTTTTTTTATGCTAGTAGTATTTTTCATCATTTCATTAACTTTTTCAAACAAATCTGGTACATAGTCTAAAAGCCTATCTATTGCAGATGAATGATTTACTGGTAATAGTTTTACGTTTTCCTCTTGAATTACTAAAAATGCTACTGGATTTATACTTACTCCTGCTCCTGAGCCTCCACCAAATGGTAATTTATATTGTACTTGTTCTTCTTTTTCTTTTTTTATATATTCATATAATGTTTCTTCATTAAATTCACTACCTCCTGCTGCAAATCCAAAACTTACTTTTGAAATTGGTATTATTACTATATTGTTACTTGTTTCTATTGGCTCTCCTATTATGGTATTTACATCTACCATGTCTTGTATACTATTCATTGCTGTAAGCATAAGCCCTTCTATGGGATGTTCTCTTGTCATATTTATTTTCACTCCTTTTCTTTTTTAAGATATATATTATGTTTATAATATGTACCATTTTTAGGCTAATTATACAATCTATACATATTTTTAATATATTTTGCATGCAAAATATAGGTTCTATTTTATATTCATATTTTTCTTTTTCATATCTTGTAGTGGTTTTAGATAATGCAATTGCAATTAGAGTAGATATAATTGTTGTTAAAAGTGCTGTTGTAGCAACATTTTTAGTATCAATTTTTATATTTAATTTTAGCTTATCTATTTTTATATTTAATTCTTTTAATACTTTTATATCTTCTATTTTAAATTTTTCTATCCCCTTAAAATTCCCAATTTTATTTATTGTTTTTTTGTATAAATTGCTTTTTTTGGCTTTATTTATTTTGCTTTTACTTATATTGAATTTTAGCCATGTTATTTTATTAAATAACTTTAGTCTAACTATAAATAAATAATTTAGAAGTTTCTCTTTTTTAGGTTTTGTCGAATCAAATTTTAAGTTTCTTGTTTCTATTTGTATTGTAGATAGTAATAGCGTTATAAAAAATATTAATAAAATTAAAATTAGTATTAATATAATCCAAAATATAACCATTTCATTCTCCTTGATTTTAGTTATATTGTTTCCATATTTTGGCTTGTTATGCAAATTAAACAAAAAAATGAGAGAGGTAAGTTACACTTACCTCTCTCGGATAGAACTCTACCCTGTTGCCCCTTTTTTTAAAACAGTGATATTTGCTTTTTAAAGTTTGAAAAAGTTTCTTCGACCCTTGAAGGGTCTTCGATAAGTATTTTTCCGTATTTGCTTACCAAATAGAATTTGCCATAAATAGCAAAAATCTCTGTTGCAGCCTTTGCTACAGTTTTGTCTATTCCTATTGCTACTGAAATATCTTCAATGCAATAAGATTCTTTTACCGGTTCTACTTCCGGTGTGGCCTCTCCATCTTTTTTGAGCACTAGCTCTATGGACGGACCATAGAAATCAGTTTTTATAAACTTTAACTGTAGGTATTTTATACAGCCTTCCTCCCATGTTCGTACAGCTTTTAACAAAGCTATCCCTCCTTTTAGTTTATGGGGCAATACTTTAGGGTATATAAATATTATCACACTTTACATAAAAAAGCAAGTTTATTTACTTGCTTTTTCTATTATTATATCTCCAAAATTTTTTTCTTGTTGTGTTTTAATTTTATTTCTTCTTGTTAATTCTAATATCCCAGAAAACGCTGTTACAGTTTCTAATCTTGTATATTTTTTTGCAGTGCAAAGTTTGCTAAATATAAATTTAGGTTTTTTCATTAATTCTTTAAATATATCTTTTACTTTACTTGTAATTGTAACGGTTTCTGTTATTGCTATCTTTTCTATATTTATAGCATTTTTATTTATTTTTGATTCATTTCTTTCTAATAAATTTTTATAGCTTTGTTCTATTAAATCTTTTGAATAATTTTGATCTAATTTTCTTGCTGGTAATTCAATTTTATCTGGTACTTTGTAAAATCTTTTAGAATATATTTGATAAAGTTCTTTTAACTTCTTAGAAATTTCTTTATATTTTTTATATTCAATTATTCTATGCACTAATTCTTCTTCTGTAAGTTCTGCTTCGTCTTCTACTTGCTTTGGTAAAAGGCTTTTTGATTTTATAAATAATAGTGTTGATGCCATCAATATAAATTCACTTGTTACGTCCAAATTTAATTCTTGCATTTTATTTATGTATTCTATATATTGGTCTGTAATTTCTGATATTCTTATTTGATTTATATCCATTTTGTTTTTATCTACTAAATGGCATAACAAATCTAATGGTCCTTCAAAATTATCCAATTTTATTGCATATTTATTTGTTTCTAATGCTAAAATGTTATTCACTTTTTTCTCCTTAAAATTCTTCTACTGCAATTTTTATTGTTTCTGATAAATAGCCTTTTTTATTTAAGTATGCTATTATATCTTCTTTTT
>CALYZR010000032.1 GCA_945610215.1 uncultured Clostridium sp.
GTTTATTAAATAGTTCTTCGAGTCCTTGTGCTATTTTAGGTGGTGTAAATAATAAATCCACACAAGAGTTATATGCTTCTTCTAGTATATATAATTCAGAAGGTTCTTACAAAGCCGATGAAACTCCTATTATTAGTCCAAATGGTATTGAAAATATGGGACTTGCAGTATTTAATGGTGATAAACTTGTTGGAGAACTTGATGGTTCACAGACACTATCTCATCTACTTGTAACCAATAATTTAAAAAGTGCTGTAATTAGTATTCCCAATCCATATAAGCAAAATAGTGTAATTAGTATATATATTACTCAAACTAAAAAAACTAAAAACTCTTTACAATTTTTAAATAATTATCCCTATATCACATGTAATATTGCTATAACTGGTAATATTTTATCTCTTGAAGAAGGTTTAGATTATTCAAATGAAGATGTTCTAAAAACCATAGAAGAATATGCAAATTCATATTTAGAGCAAAACATTCTTTCTTATTTATATAAAACTTCTAAAGAATATAAGACTGATATTGCAAATTTGGGTAAATATGGATTAAAAAATTATTTAACTTGGAAAGATTGGGCTGATTCTAATTGGTCTTCTAATTATCAAAATAGTTTTTTTACTGTTAATGTTGATAGTACAATTCAAAGTGGTCAATTGTTTACAAAAATATAAATTTATAATAATCTTTTGGAGGATTTATTAAAATGCGAATTTTAGTTGCTATTTTATCTTTTATTATTTTTATGAAAACTTTTACTTATGGTCTTTATGAATTTAAAAATTGTAAGAATAAAAGTGCTGCGATTACATTGTTTTTATTTGCTACATTATCACTAATTTTTCCTAATTTAATTGTTTTTATAAGAGGTGTTTAAAGAATTAAGGATGTATTTAAAATTATAATTTAATTTTAAATACATCCTTAATTTAATAATTATACTAACTTTAAAATTACTTTTTCAGCATTGTCGCCTTTTCTAGCTCCAATTTTTATTATTTGTGTATATCCACCTACTCTATCTTTATATTTTTCTGCTATTTCTCCAAATAATTTTGCTGTTAAATCGATATTTTTTCCATCTGAATCTTTTACTTTGTTTATTTTTGTCATTATTTTCTTTCTAGCATTTAATCTAGATGGCATATCTTTTTGTCTTTTTTCAGTAGTTTCTTCTTTTACTACTTTTAAATATTCTTTACCATTTTTACTTGTTACTTTTTCTGTTACTTTATTTCCTTTACTGTCAAGTTTTGCTTTTACTACTTTAACTTCTACTTCTTCAAAGTTGTCTTTTTCTTTTATTGCTAATGCAATTATACTATCAACTATTGATTTAACTTCTTTTGCTCTTGCTTCAGTTGTTTCAATTTGATTATGTAATATTAAATCAGTAGTTTGGTTTCTTAATATTGCTAATCTTTGATCAGTAGGTCTTCCAAGTTTTCTGTTTATTGCCAATTTATTCATCCTCCTTTACAAAATCCAATCCTAATGAATGTAATTTGTTTGTAACTTCATCTAATGATTTTTTACCTAGATTTCTTACTTTCATCATATCTGCTTCTGATCTGCTTGCTAAATCTTCAACATTAACAATTCCTGCTCTTTTCAAACAATTATAGCTTCTTACAGATAATTCTAATTCTTCTATTGGCATTTCTAATACTTTTTCTTTCTTAGATTCTTCTTTTTCTACCATTACTTGTGTATTTTTAGCAGTTTCTGATAAATCTACAAATAATTCTAAATGCCCTGTCATTACTTTTGCAGCTAAGCTTAGTGCTTCATAAGCTTTTAAACTACCATCTGTCCAAACTTCAATTGTTAATTTATCATAGTCAACTGTTTGACCTACTCTTGTATTTTCAACAGAATAATTTACCTTTTTTACAGGTGTAAAAATTGAGTCTATTGGAATTACATCTATTGCCTGATTTGCTTCTTTATTTTTTTCTGCTACATTATATCCTCTACCTTTATCTGCTGTCATATCTATTACAAGATGTCCGCCTTCTGCAACTGTTGCAATATGTAAGTCTTTATTTAAAACTTCTACTGTTCCATCTGTAATAATATCTCCTGCTGTAACTTCTCCTTCACCTTTGAAATCAATTTTTAATGTTTTTTGTTCATTGTCAAAAGATTTTAATCTTACACTTTTTAAATTTACTATGATTTCTGGAACATCTTCTACAACATTTGGTATTGTAGAAAACTCATGAACAACTCCATCTATTTTTATAGTTGTTATCGCTGTTCCAGGCAATGAAGATAACAAGATTCTTCTTAAAGAATTTCCTATTGTCATTCCATATCCACGTTCTAGTGGTTCACAAACAAATTTTGCATAGTTCTCTTCATCATTTGCTGCTAGACATTCTATATTTGGTTTTTCAAATTCAATCATTTATTTTTTAACCTCCTAATTTAGTTTTGTATTTAGAAATTTAAATATGTTTTCTAAATTCCAAATTCTAAATTCTAAATTCTATTTAGAATACAACTCAACAATTAAATGCTCTTCAACTGGTAAGTCAACATCTTCTCTTTCTGCTAATCTTACTACTTTAACTTCTAATTTTTCGTTGTTCTTTTCTAGCCATTCTGGAATTGGTTTGCTGCTATTTATTTCAGCATTTTCTTTTGCTATTTTGCTATCCTTTTTATTTTCTCTAACAGAGATTACATCTCCTGGTTTTACTAGATATGATGCTATATCTGTTTTTATTCCATTTACATCAAAATGTCCATGGTTTACTAATTGTCTCGCTTGTGCTCTTGATGTTCCAAATCCTGCTCTATATACTACGTTATCTAATCTACTTTCTAGTATTTGTAGTAAGTTTTCACCTGTTATACCTTTTTTATTTTCTGCCATTTCAAAATATTTTCTAAATTGCTTTTCTCCTACTCCATAAAAAGCCTTTGTTTTTTGTTTTTCTCTTAACTGTGTACCGTATTCAGAAAGTTTTTTCTTTCCTTGTCCATGTTCACCTGGTGCATAATTTCTTCTTGTTACACTACATTTGTCTGAATAGCATCTAGAACCTTTTAAGAACAATTTTTGTCCTTCTCTACGGCATATACGACATTGTTCGTCTTTATATCTTGACATTTTAAATCTCCTTTCTTAGTAAATGTTATACTCTTCTTGTTTTTGGTGGTCTACAACCATTGTGTGGTATTGGTGTTACGTCTTTTATCATACTTATTTCTAATCCTGCTGTTTGAAGTGATCTTATTGCTGCTTCACGACCAGATCCTGGTCCTTTTACATATACTTCTACTGATTTTAATCCATGTTCCATTCCTGCTTTTGCAGCTGTTAATGCAGCTTCTCCTGCTGCAAATGGTGTGCTTTTTCTAGAACCTTTAAATCCTAATTCTCCAGCACTTGCCCAAGAAATAACATTTCCTTTTTCATCAGTTATTGTAACTATTGTATTATTAAAACTAGAATGAATATGTGCTGCACCTTTTTCTATGTTTTTTCTATCTCTTCTTCTAGTAACTTTTTTTGCTGCTACTTTTGCCATAATCTATTTACTCCTTCCTTTTTTGAGTTTTTTAAGGTATGGGAACACAGCTTTCCATCTGTCACTTCTTTATAGAGGAAATATGTTTCCCCTTATGAATTAGTGATGTCGGTTTTTCTGTTTTCTCCATAATTTAACTTTTTCATTATTTCTTTTTGCTTACTAATTTTCTAGGACCTTTTCTTGTACGTGCATTTGTTTTTGTTCTTTGTCCTCTTACAGGTAATCCTCTTCTATGTCTTATTCCTCTGAAACATCCTATTTCTGTAAGTCTTTTGATATTCAATGCAACTTCTCTTCTTAAATCACCTTCAACTTTATAGTTTTCCATTGCATTTCTTATTGCTTGTACTTGATCATCTGTTAAGTCTTTTACCCTAGTATCTGGGTTAACTTTAGCTTCTGCTAAAATTTTGTTTGAACTTGTTCTTCCTATTCCATAAATATATGTAAGTCCTATTTCAACCCTTTTTTCTTTAGGTAAATCTACACCTGCTATACGAGCCATTCTTTTCACCTCTTTAATTATTTTTATTGTTCTTTCGATAATACATTGCTGATTGAATTAATTAGTTTAATTAGTATAATTTGAAATGTAATTAAACTGGATTGTATATATAATAAATAAAATAGATAATTTTCCCTTGCATAAAATTGCTTGGAACAGCCGCTACTCTATTTATATTATTAACATTGTTATACAACAAATAATCTAATAAAAATATTAGATTACTTATCCTTGTCTTTGTTTGTGTTTAGGATTTTCACATATAACCCTTGTAACACCTTTTCTTTTTATTATTTTGCATTTTTCACATATTTTTTTAACTGATGGTCTTACTTTCATTTTTTCACCTCATTTATTTTAGTAAATTTTTGTATTAATTATTTTATTTTGCTCTCCATGTAATACGTCCACGATTCAAGTCGTATGGAGAAAGTTCAAGTTTTACTTTATCTCCTGGTAATATTTTTATATAATTCATTCTAAGCTTTCCAGAAATGTGTGCTAAAACTTGATGTCCATTTTCTAATTCTACTTTAAAATTTGTATTTGGTAAAGCTTCTACTACTGTACCTTCTACTTCTATAACATCTTCTTTTGACAAAATCTGTTACCTCCATTTATTAATACTAAAATTAACCAATATATTATATACTATTTTCTTTATATTGTCAATATCTCCGGTTCTTTTTCTGTTATTAAAATTGTATTTTCATAGTGTGCAGCTAAACTTCCATCTTCTGATATAATTGTCCAGCCATCATCTAGTTGTAGAATTCCTGATTTTCCTTGGATTACCATAGGTTCAACTGCTAATGTCATGCCAGGTTCAAGTTTTACACCTCTTCCAGCTTTTCCGTAATTTGGAATTCCAGGATCTTCATGCATACTTGTTCCTATTCCATGCCCTTGAAATTCTTTTACAACAGAATAACCATTTTTTTCTACATATTCTCCTATTGCATGTGATATATCTCCAATTTTAAAACCTTTTTTAGCAAATTTTATTCCTTCGAAAAAGGCTTGTTTAGTTACATCTATTAATCTTTTTGTAGTTTCAGGAACTTTTCCTACAATGTATGTTCTCGCACAGTCCCCATTAAATCCATTTTTATATGCTACTAAATCTATACTTATTATATCTCCATCTCTTAATATTACTCTTTTGGATGGTATGCCATGTATTACTTCATCATTTACAGATGCACATATTGAGCCTGGAAAATCCATAATTCCTTTTATTCCACTTGGATAACCTTTTTCGGCTGGAATTGCTCCATTTTTTCTCATGGTATCTTCTGCAATTTTATCTAATTCATATGTAGATATTCCCGGTCTAATTGCTTTTTCTATTTCTTTTTGAGCAAGAGCTGCTATTCTGCATGCTTCTTTCATTAATTCTATTTCTCTTTTTGATTTAATTGTTACCACAATTATTACCTCCATAAATTGTAATTTGTGTGAGGGGGAATTCTAGGGACTGTCCCTTAAAATCACCCATTCGGGGGATTTTTGGGACTGTCCTGAATTCACCCGAATGAACACAAATTACAATTTATATTAATCTAATTATTTACTTTTAATATATTCTTCTACTTCTTTTGCAACGTCATAAGATGTTTTGCCTACTTTGTCACCTGCTTTTGCATCATATAATATATTTGCATTTTTATAATGATTTATTAATTCTTCTGCTGTTTTGCTATAAACTTGTAATCTATTCTCTACAACTTCTGGTTTTTGATCTTCTCTTTGATATAGTTCTCCTCCACATTTGTCACATACTCCTTCAACTTTTGGTGGATTAAATACTACATTGTATATTTCGCTACATCCTCTGCAACTTCTTCTATTTGCAATTCTTTCTACTATTTCATTAAAAGGAACATCAATATTTAATGCCATATCTACTTTTGCATTCATTTCTTTTAACATGTTATCAAGGCTTACAGCTTGTACTCCTGTTCTTGGAAATCCATCTAAAACTGCTCCATTTTCTACATCTCTTTCATTTAGTCTTTCTTTTAACATTTTTATTGTTACTTCATCTGGAACAAGTTCACCTTTGTCCATATATTTTTTTGCTTCTTTTCCTAATTCTGTTTCATTTTTTAAATTTTCTCTAAATAAATCTCCTGTTGATATATGAGCTAATTTTAAATCTTCTGCTATTATTTTTCCAACAGTTCCTTTTCCGCTACCTGGTGCTCCTAATAATACTATAAACATAACTTCCTCCATCCAAACAAATGAAAAGCTTCGTCCTACTGCGTCAAACTTCACTCAAAATTTTTCGTTTGTTTTCCTTGTATTACTCGCTTTTGATTTGTTTTAAAATTTATTTTTATTTTTGTTGTATTACAAAAAACGAAGCAAAAGTGGTATATCACGCATTTTGAATACAACATAAAATTTGCAGGTGTATGTGTGTATACATCGAAAAATTTTTGTTGTTATTCAAAATGTGCAAGATGCCGCTTTTCATTCGTTTTATTCTAAAAATCCTTTATAATGTCTCATAACCAATCTAGATTCTAATTGTTGTACTGTCTCTAATGCAACACCTACTACGATAAGTATTGATGTTCCTCCAAATGCAACATTAAGTCCTGTAAATCTCATAAGCATTGGAAGTATTGCTATTACACTTAAGAATAGGCCTCCAAATAAAGTTAACTTACTCATAATTGATGATAAGTATTCTGT
>CALYZR010000033.1 GCA_945610215.1 uncultured Clostridium sp.
ATTGCCTTTATCGCTTCTTTAATATTTTTGCAAAATATCTTTACAGGATTTACATTAAATCCTATTTTTTCTAAATATAACAAGGATTCATAATGTGATGTAAATTTTATTGTATCACTTTTTTGAACATTAAAAATATAAATATCAAGTGGTCTAGTAGCTGTAATAGAACTATCTAATTGTCTAAGTGAACCTGCTGCTAAATTTCTAGCATTTGCAAATTTATTTTCTTCATCTTGTTTTTCATTTAATTCTTCAAAATCTTTTTTTGATATAAACACTTCTCCTCTTACCACTATATCTATGTTTTCTTTTAACTTTTTAGGAATATTTTTAATTGTTTTTAAGTTGTCTGTAATATCCTCTCCAATTTGTCCATTTCCTCTTGTTGCGCCTCTTACAAACTCTCCATTTTTGTATTCCAAAGCAACTGATAGTCCATCTATTTTTGTTTCAACAACATATTTAATATTCTCATCGAACTTTTTCATTCTTTCATCAAAACTATACAATTCATCAAAAGAAAACACATCTTGCAAACTTTGAAGTGGTACAATATGTGTTACTTTTTCGAATCCTTCCTTTACAGTTCCTCCAACCTTTTGGGTTAAGGAATCTTTGCTTATAAACTCTGGAAACTCTCTTTCCAAATTTTTAAGTTCATTCATAAGCATATCATATTCAAAATCTGATATTTCTGGGTTGTCATCATCATAATACTTTTTAGCATAATATGCTGTAAGCTTATTTAATTCATCAATACGTTTTTTAGCTTTGTTTTTATCCATTGTTTTCTCCCTTGATTTATCTTTTTGAGGGAAAAAGGGGTCTGTCCCCTTTTTCCCTCATTTTTCCCTCACTTTAATCTTTTAATAAATCTTTACCATTTTTTACATAATCCCAACCAGAAAAGATTGTTGCTACTACAGAAATTAGCATAATTATTGTTGTTAATATGTTTATTACTAATTCTACTCCACTTAAGTTTCCTTTTATAAATGCTCCAAATATGTTTGAATTATTTATATTTATGAACATTAATATTATTGCAATCATTTGAGTTACTGTTTTTAGTTTGCCCCAAATGCTTGCTGCTATTACTTCTCCACCTTTTTCTACTGCTATTAGTCTATATCCTGATACTACAAATTCTCTAAACAATACTATAATTGGTATCCACGCTGGCAAGCTTTTTGCTTCTACAAATATAAGCATTGCTGCAAGTACTAATATTTTGTCTGCTAATGGATCTGCAAATTTTCCAAATGCTGTTATTTGATTGTTTTTTCTTGCTAATTTTCCATCTAAATGGTCTGTATATGATGCAATTATAAATATTAGTCCCATTATCCAATATGCAATTGATATTTCTAAAAATGTTCCGCTTATATTTAAATATGGGATTATTACCATTATTGGCACTAGTAAAATCCTAAATATTGTTAATTTGTTTGGTAAATTCATGTTTCTTCACTCCAATTATATTTTGTTATTTAATTATTTTAAACTGTTCATCCAGATACTATAGCTTGCATCACTTGGCATCCTTAAATCTCCCCTTGGAGATAAACTTACTGTTCCAACTTTTGGTCCATCTGGCATACAGTTTCTTTTAAATTGTTGTGTAAAAAATCTTTTTATAAAAACTTGTAACCAATGTTTTATTTCTTCTTTTTCAAAATCTTTTTCAAATGTTTTGCATGCTAATATATATATTTTTTTAGGCTCTGCCCCATATCTTAAAAAATGATATAGAAAGAAATCATGTAATAAATATGGTCCAACTTGTTCCTCTGTTTTTTGTTCTATTTGACCATTTTCATCTGGTGGTAATAGCTCTGGTGATATTGGCGTATTTAATATATCATTAATTATGTCTTTGCACTCTTCTTTACTATTGTTTGCAACCCATTTTATTATATATTTTACTAATGTTTTTGGAATGCTTGTATTTACAGCATACATACTCATATGGTCGCCATTATATGTACACCATCCGAAGAGCTAGTTCTGATAAATCTCCTGTTCCTATAACTAAACCATTTTTTTTGTTCGCTACATCCATTAATATTTTTGTTCTTTCTCTTGCTTGTGCATTTTCATATGTTACATCTTTTTCGTTTTTATCATGTCCTATATCTTCAAAATGTTGCAAAGAACTTTTTGTTATATCTATTTCTTTAATTGTTGCTCCATATTGTTTTACGAGTTTTACTGCATTATTATGAGTTCTAGAGGTCGTTCCAAATCCAGGCATTGTTATTGCAATTATATTCTCTTTTGGTATATTTAATATATCATATGCTTTAACTATTACTAAAAAAGCAAGTGTTGAGTCTAGTCCTCCTGATATTCCAATTACTGTCTTATTAATATTTGTATGTAATAATCTTTTTGCCAACCCATAGCTCTGTATGTTTAAAATCTCCTCACAGATTTCATTTATTTTTTTTTTATCCTCCGGAACAAATGGAGTTTTACTATATTCTCTTGTTAAGTCTTCTATATTGTCTGGCACTTCTATTTCTATCTTTCTATATTGTAAATCTATTGGATTTCCCATAAAACTAATATTTTTTCTTCTATCATTTGCAAGTCTTTTTGTATCTATTTCTGTAAAAATTATATTACTTTCAAAGTTAAATCTTTCATTGTTTGTAAGGCAAGACCCATTTTCAAAAATCATACTTTCACCAGAAAATACTACATCTGATGTAGATTCATTTACTCCACTAGAACAATATACATATCCTGATATTGTTTTTGCAGATTGCATTTTTACTAAATCTCTTCTATATTCTTTTTTCCCTATAACTTCATTACTTGCAGATAAATTAAATATAATATTTGCACCAAGTAATGCCAATTTGTTGCTTGGTGGTTCCACTGCCCATAAGTCTTCACATATTTCAACCCCAAAGCATATTTCTTTGTCTTTTTTATCTTTAAATAATAAATCTATTCCAAAAGGAACTATTTGTCCTAATATATTTATCTCTTTTTGATTTGCATTTTTACTAGATGCAAACCATCTTTTTTCGTAAAATTCTCCATAGTTTGGAATAAAAGTCTTTGGAACTATTCCTAGTATTTTTCCTTTTTGAATTACAACTGCTGTATTAAATAATTGATTTTCTGATTTTATTGGCATACCGATTATACAAATAATTTCTAAATTATTTATATATTTTAAAATTTTATTTAGCGCTTTTTCTGACTCTTCTAATAAGATATCTTGCTCAAATAAATCTTGACACGTATAACCTGTAATACATAATTCTGGAAATACTGCTATCTGAATTTTACTATTATTTGCTATTTCTATTTGTTTTATTATCTCGTTACAATTAAACTCTGTATCAGATACTCTTAGCTTTGGAACTATTGTTCCTACTCTTACAAATCCTTGTTCTTTTAACATATTAGTTTCCTTTCAATATTTTATATTATACTAATATATTCTTTTACTATTTCTTTAAATTTAACTTTTACTTTTTCTGCTGTTTGTTTAACATCATCATATGACAATTTCTCATCTAACACTCCCGCTGCCATATTTGTTATACAAGACACTCCTACACATTTTATTCCACAATGGTGTGCAACAACAGCTTCTGGAACTGTTGACATTCCTACTGCATCTGCTCCTAAAATTCTTAGTGCTCTTATTTCTGCCGGAGTTTCAAATGTAGGTCCTTTCATATATGCATAAACACCTTCTTGTGCTCTACCAGTATGTTTATTTATTACTTCTTTAAGTTTTTTGCTTAAATCCTTATCGAAGGTTTCACTCATATCAGGAAATCTATCTCCAAACTCTTCTAAATTCTTCCCTCTTAATACTGATTCTGCAAAGAAACTTAAATAATCGTTTATTACCATAAAGTCTCCTGCTAAATATTCTTTATTTACTCCTCCTGCAGCATTAGTTATTATGAGTTTTTCTATCCCCAATAATTTAAAAACTCTTTCTGGAAAAGTTGTTTCTTTTAGGTCATATCCTTCATAATAATGGAATCTTCCATTCATTGCTATTATTTCTTTTCCATTAAGCTTTCCTATTATTAGTTCTCCTGCATGTCCTTCAACTGTTGATACTGGAAAGTTTGGAATATCATTGTACTTTATTACTATTTTTTCTTCAAACTCTTCTTTTAATACTCCTAGTCCAGAACCTAATATAATTGCTATTTTAGGATTTAAACTACCTATTTTTTCCTTTATATAATTAGCACTTTCTTGATACTTTTCATAGCTAAACATACTTTTATTCTCCCTTCTTATCTTTCATCCAATTCAATGTCCTCTGTTTCAAAGCTATCATTTTCTTCATTATAATGATATATCGTTTCCTTATTGTTTGATTTCATTACAAATTCATCATTTGAATTAATATATATATATTTATTTTCTCCATTTGGATATGGTATTGATATACTTGTAACTGGTTCGTCTGTTGTTTTTATACTATTTGACAATTCTTTTATTGCATTTTTTCTTTCTTCTTGTGTTAAATTTTTATCTATTAATTCTGCTCTTTCGTTTAATAATTTACTTCCTAGTGGATGAAAAACTAAAGGTAACGCATTTCCTCTATCACATAAATATAGCATAAGATCTGATGGTTTTTCACTCTTAGAAATATTAGCATAATTACTTAATTCTTGTACTTCTTCTTTATTTAGTTTTGCATACTCATGTGGTTTTGTTGAAAATACATATGCTTTATCGTTAAGAGCCACCATACAAAATCTATTTTTATCTTTATTATCCGGATTTTCAAAATCCAATACATTTTTTATTATGCTATCTTGTGGAATATTTTTGTTATCTACAAAGCAATCGTATCTAGTTATTTTATTATACTCTTCTTCTGTTAATACTTCTTTTAACAAAAGCCTACTATAATACATAACAAAATCCGCATGTCCTTTTATATCACCTCTGTGATTGAAATAATTAAAAATCCAATCCATTTTAGCTTCTAATTCCTGATTATCTGTCATTTTATTATATTTTTCATATATTGCTGATTTTGTTTGTTCTTCTAGTTCTTTTGTAGCCATTCCGTTTTTCCAATTTTAATTTTGCAGTCGCCCATTCATTTTCAGCCATAACCTGTCTAAAATTTAAAAACTCTTTTTTTATTTGTTGGATTACAGTATTCATATACATATTATACTTTTTATAACCCAAATTATTATCTATTTTATCTAATATTTCTTCATCTATAAAATCAATATTTTCAAGACTTTTTCCATCTGTTGTAAAACCATTTTCAAATTTTTTGTATCTTCTCTCATAATAACCTTTAGATGCAAAATCTGGAGTTTTCATCCCAGTTTGGATGTTTTCTATATCCTCCAAATAATTTATAATATATTTCTTTCCGCTCTTAGTTGTTATTAATACATCTGTATGTCTAAACATATCTGTGTCACAAGATACTGTTTGTGCATTAATTCCGTTTTCTCGCAAAATTTCAGCTACCATATCACAAAGTGGTTTACATACTGTTTCTATATTTCCATTCTTGGTTTTTAAAATCTGTTCAGTCATTTCTTTACTAGTTGGAGTTCTATATGCATTTGCTTTTCCTTTAAGGTTTCCTCCTGCATAGAAAAATTTCATGTTTCTTCTTAACATTGGTAACATTGAAATTTCTAATTTTCTTGCCATAGCAAGTTCTACTTCTTCTTCTGTTAAATTATTTTTTTCTTCTTCATTTAGATTTAATTTAATCATGGCTACTCCTTTAGTTTGTATTTTATCATAAAATTTTTTCTACTTCAATAATTTATTGAAAATGTACATAGATAATGTTATAATGCTTTTAAATTCCATTTTACAAAGGTGGTTTTATTATGAAAACAGCATTTATTTTACATGGTTTTAATGGAGATACAACATATACTTTTGGTCCAGCTCTAAAGGATTTCTTAGAAGCAAAAGGTTACTCTGTAATTATGCCAAATTTTCCTATTCGTTCTGAAGCTTCTTTTGAGAAATGGTCTAAAATTTTAGATAAATATAAAGATAAATTCAATTCAGAAACAATTGTTATTGCTCACTCTATTGGTAACCCTTTCTTTTTAAAATACATTTATGCTAATAATTTGAAAGCTCATGTATATATTAGCGTAGCTGGTTTTTGCGATTTATTTAAGGTTGAAGGAAGAGATGATTTGAATTCAGCATTTATTGATTTTGCTGTTAAAAATAATGAAATAAATTATTTAAAGAAGTCAGTTCCATACAGATTTTCTCTATACAGTGATAATGATCATGTTATTCCTTTTAATATACTAGAAAATTTTATTTCAAAAATAAATAGCACTCCAGTTTTTATAAAAGGTGTTGGACATATGGGAAATAGAGACAATATATCTAGATTGCCTCAAATTGAAGAAATTATAAATAAAATATGCTAAAACGACTTAAAAAGCGCACATCGTGCGCCTTTATGTTTTATAATATTATGCAGATTAGTCCTCCGCTTCCTTCATTTATAATTCTTTCTAATGTTTCTTGTAATTTTTCTTGTGCGTCTTCTGGCATTCTAGAAAGTTTATTTTGTAATCCCTCATTTACTAACTCGTGTAAGTTCTTCCCAAATATATTTGACTCCCATATTTTTATTGGATCATTTTCGAATTCTGAAAGTAAGAAGTTTACAAGTTCTTCTGACTGTTTTTCACTTCCTACTATTGGTGATACTTCTGTTTCTATGTCTGCTCTAATCATATGT
>CALYZR010000034.1 GCA_945610215.1 uncultured Clostridium sp.
AAACCTCTTGCAACTAGTTCTTTCATTACAAATGGTTTGAATAGTTCTATTGCCATTTCTTTTGGCAAACCACATTGATAAATTTTTAGTTCTGGTCCAACTACGATAACTGAACGTCCTGAGTAGTCAACTCTTTTTCCAAGTAAGTTTTGTCTGAAACGTCCTTGTTTTCCTTTTAGCATATCTGATAATGATTTTAAAGGTCTATTTCCTGCACCTGTTACTGGTCTTCCACGTCTTCCATTATCTATTAGAGCATCTACTGCTTCTTGTAACATTCTTTTTTCGTTTCTTACAATTATTTCTGGTGCACCTAATTCTAATAATCTTTTTAATCTATTATTTCTATTTATAACTCTTCTATATAAGTCATTTAAGTCTGATGTTGCAAATCTTCCACCATCTAATTGAACCATTGGCCTTATTTCTGGTGGTATTACTGGAATAACACTCATTACCATCCATTCTGGTTTGTTTCCAGATAATCTAAAACTTTCTACTGTATCTAATCTTTTTATAAGTTTTGCTTTTTTCTGTTCACTTGCTTTTTCTATTTCTTTTTTAAGTTTTGCAGATAATTTTTCCACATCAACTTCTTGTAATAAAGTTCTTATTGCTTCTGCTCCCATTTTGGCAACAAATGAACCTTTACCAAATTTTTCTTCTGCTTCTCTATATTCTTTTTCTGTTAATATTTGGCATTTAGTTAAATCTGATGTTCCCTTATCTATTACTATGTATGATGCAAAATATATAACTTTTTCTAGACTTCTTGGAGAGATATCTAGTACTAATGCTATTCTACTTGGAATTCCTTTAAAATACCAAATATGTGCAACTGGTGCAGCAAGTTCAATATGTCCCATTCTTTCACGTCTTACTTTTGATTTTGTTACTTCAACACCACATCTGTCGCAGATTATTCCTTTATATCTTACTCTCTTATATTTTCCACAATGACATTCCCAGTCTTTTGTAGGTCCAAATATTTTTTCGCAGAATAAACCATCTTTTTCTGGTTTTAATGTTCTATAGTTAATAGTTTCTGGTTTTTTAACTTCACCTTTTGACCATTCTCTTATTTTTTCATCAGATGCTAGCCCAACTTTTAACTTGTTGAATATCTCTAATTCATCTTTTACTTCTTTGTTTTCCATTAAGGTTTTCTTCCCCCTTCAAAAATTCGAAGAATTTTTGTATTATTCATTTTTAATTCTTCATTATTCATTTCTATTGGGGACAGTCCCTAGAATTTTATTGCATAAAATTCAGGACAGTCCCTTATGTTTTGGATTTTTACAATATCTTAAAATCAAATATACACTGCTCGAACAATTCCTTCTTGTGATTTAATCTTTTTATATTGTAACTATTTAATTAATTTATTTTGTTTTTATTCGTCTATAATATCATCGTCATTAAGTAGGTTGTCTTTTCCTAAATCATTACCAAACATTTCATCATCTAACAAATCATCATCATTTAATGGCTCTTCGTCGTCTAAGTCTTCTGTTGAAAAATCTTCTAGGTCCTCGTCATTCATTATTGCTTCTTCCGGCAATGCTTTGTTTATTTCGTCTATGTTAAAATCTATTCCTTCATCTATATTTTCTTTTAGTTCTAATTCTTGGTCATCTTCTGAATATAAACGAACATCTAGTCCTAAACTTTGTAATTCTTTTACTAAAACTTTAAAGCTTTCTGGTACTCCTGGTTCTGGAACGTTTTCGCCTTTAACAATTGCTTCATATGTTTTTACTCTTCCTACAACATCATCAGATTTGATTGTTAAGATTTCTTGTAGTGTATATGCAGCTCCATATGCTTCTAGTGCCCAAACTTCCATCTCTCCAAATCTTTGTCCACCAAATTGAGCTTTACCTCCAAGAGGTTGTTGTGTTACTAATGAGTATGGTCCAGTTGAACGAGCATGTATTTTATCATCAACTAAGTGGTGAAGTTTTAACATGTACATTACACCAACTGTAATTGGTTTATCAAATGGTTCTCCTGTTCTTCCATCATAAAGAATTGTTTTACCATCTTCTGATAATCCAGATTGTTTTAATAATTCTTCTATATCTTCTTCTGTTGCCCCATCAAATACTGGTGTTGCAACTTTAATTCCTAGTAATCTTGCAGCTGCACCTAAATGAACCTCTAAAACTTGACCTAAGTTCATACGAGAAGGTACACCTAATGGATTTAAAACAACATCTACTGGTGTTCCATCTGGCATAAATGGCATATCTTCAACTGGTAATATTCTTGAGATAACACCTTTGTTACCATGACGTCCAGCCATTTTATCACCAACTGATATTTTTCTTTTTTGAGCTATATATACTCTAATTACTTCATTTACTCCAGGTCCAAGTTCATCTGAATTATCTCTGTTGTATACTTTTACATCTACTATTGTTCCTGCTTCTCCATGTGGTACTCTTAAAGATGTATCTCTTACTTCTCTTGCTTTTTCTCCAAATATTGCACGTAGTAATCTCTCTTCTGCAGATAATTCTGTTTCTCCTTTTGGAGTAACTTTTCCTACTAATATGTCTCCTGGTCTTACTTCTGCACCTATTCTTATAATTCCGTTTTCGTCTAAGTCTTTTAAGTTTTCTTCACCTATGTTTGGAATGTCTCTTGTTATTTCTTCTGCTCCAAGTTTTGTATCACGACATTCGCAATCATATTCTTCTATATGTATAGATGTATAAACATCTTCTTTTACTAATCTTTCACTTAATAATATAGCATCCTCGTAGTTATAACCTTCCCATGTTGTAAAAGCTATAAGAACATTTTTACCTAGTGCCATTTCTCCGTTTTGTGTAGAAGGTCCATCTGCTATTACGTCTCTTGCTTTAACTTTTTCTCCTTTTACAACTATTGGATGTTGGTTAATACATGTTCCACCATTTGTTCTTTTAAACTTACGTAATCTATATGTATCTTTTTCTCCTGATTTTGTCTTTATAATAATTTCGTCACCAGTAACTTTTTCTACTACACCATCATTCTTTGCAAGTACTGTTATTCCTGAATCTTTTGCTGCTTTGTATTCTATACCTGTTCCAACTATTGGTGAATCTGTAATCATTAATGGAACTGCTTGACGTTGCATGTTTGCACCCATTAATGCACGGTTAGCATCATCATGCTCTAAGAATGGTATCATAGCAGCACCAACTGATACTAATTGTTTTGGTGATACGTCTATATAATCAACTTTATCTGGTTCAACTTCTGTTACTTCATCTAAATATCTAACCCTTACCATCTTGTTCTTGAATTTTCCGTCTTTTGTCATTGGCTCTGTTGCTTGCGCTATAACACATCCGTCTTCTTCATCAGCTGTCATATATACTACTTCGTCTGTTACTTTATGTGTTTTTGGATCTATTTTTCTATATGGTGTTTCTACAAATCCATATTCATTTATTACTGCAAATGTTGAAAGTGCAGAAATTAATCCAATATTTGGTCCTTCTGGTGATTCTATTGGGCAAAGTCTTCCATAGTGTGTATAGTGAACATCACGAACCTCAAATCCTGCTCTTTCTCTAGAAAGTCCTCCAGGTCCTAATGCAGAAATTCTTCTTTTATGTGTCAATTCTGATAATGGGTTTGTTTGGTCCATAAATTGTGATAATTGTGAACTACCAAAAAATTCTCTTATTGATGATGTTATTGGTTTTGTGTTTATTAATGTTTGTGGTGTTATAACATCTAAGTCTTGTATTGTCATTCTTTCACGAACAACTCTTTCTAATCTTGTAAGACCAATTCTAAATTGGTTTTGCAATAATTCACCAACACATCTTATACGTCTATTTCCTAGATGGTCTATGTCATCAACTTTTCCTAAATCATATTGTAGATTTAATAAGTAGTTTATTGATGCAATCATATCTTCTGTTACAATATGTTTTGGTACTAATTCTTCTTCTCTTTCTTCTATTACTTTCTTTAAGTCTTTTTCTTCTGTATTGTCTAAAATATTTTTTAATACTTCGTAATTTACTAATTCCTTAATTTTTATTCCTAGTTTTTCTATGTCTAGATATGCATGAATATCTACTGTTCCATTACCTATTATTCTTACTTTCTTATCATTTACTTTTACATCAACAATGTTTATTCCTGAATTTTGAATTTCTTTTGCTACTTCTTTTGAAATAACACTATCTTTTTCTACTAATATTTCTCCAGTTTCGTTATTTAATATATCATTAAATGCTACTTGTCCAGTAATTCTTGATGCTAAGTTTAATTTTTTATTGAATTTGTATCTTCCTACTTTAGCTAGATCATATCTTCTTGGATCAAAGAATAAATTGTTAAATAGGTTTCTTGCTGCATCTACTGTTGGAAGTTCTCCTGGTCTTAGTTTTTTGTATATTTCTACAATTGCTTCTTCACTTGTTTTTACTGTATCTTTTGCAATAGTAGCAAGTATTTTTTCGTCTTCGCCAAATAATTCAATAATTTGATCATCTGAAACTAATCCGATTGCTCTTAAAAGAACTGTTACAGGTAATTTTCTTGTTCTATCTATTCTTACATAGAATATATCATTACTATCTGTCTCATATTCTAGCCATGCTCCTCTAATTGGCATAACCGTAGCTTTGTACAATTTTTTTCCAGCTTTATCATAATCTGATTCATAATAACATCCTGGTGAACGTACTAATTGGCTTACTACTACTCTTTCTGCACCATTTATTACAAATGTACCACTATCTGTCATTAGTGGAAAATCTCCTAGGTAAATTTCTTGTTCTTTTATTTCCCCTGTTTCACGATTAATAAGCCTTACTTTTACATGTAATCTTGTAGAGTAAGTTGCATCTCTTTCTTTTGCTTCTTCCAATGAATATTTAGTTTTTTCTTCCATGTAATAATCGAAAAATTCAAGAACTAAATTACCAGAATAGTCAACGATTGGTGAAATATCTTTTAATACTTCTCCTAATCCTTCTTTTACGAACCAATCGTAAGAATCTTTTTGGACTTCAATAAGATTTGGCATTTCTATAAAATCGCCAATTCTTGCAAATGTTTTTCTTGTTGTCTTTTCATAATTTAAGTCTGTTAACAAATAAATCAACTCCCTTGTTTAGTTTGAGCAGATATATTTATTTAGAAATGAAATTTCTAATTTTATTAAACAAAGTCCCTCTTAAACATTAGTATATTATAGTCCTCAAAACCTTACTGCCCTAAATCGATTTTGATTTTTATTACATTGACTAAATGTTTAATTCCTCTTTATTTAATTTTTTGAGCAATACAAAAAAGTGTAGGAGATTTTTTATTTTTTTACTCAATGGACGCCTGTAACGCTTACGTCCCTACACTTTTTTTAATTATCTAATTATACTATTTTTATTGTTTATTTTAATCACCCTTAATACTATAAGAGCTACATATTTCTAACTTACAAAATATGTGCCATATAATAATATCATAGGTAAATGTGAATTGTCAACAATTTGTCAAATATTTTTTTGTTTTCTTGTAGATTAATCAAACATATGTCACACTCTATTGAAATATATATACTTTGAGTACCATATATTGTTTAACACGCTTGTTCTTGACTTTTATATTTATTTAGGTATTCCCTCGGACTCAACCAGTTCAATGGTCCCATCGGAAAATTATTATATTCTTTAAGCCAATGTTTTCCTTGGTTTTTTAAATCTTCTAAACTGTAAAATACTCTTCCATGATAAAATCTTTCTTGGTCTTTTCTATGACTTCTTTCTACTTTTCCATTTTGTTTTGGTGTATGTGGTTCAATATTTTTGTATTCTATTCCTAGTTCTTCTAATTTCTTTTCAAACATTGTTTTATTATCCTTTGCAAACCCATTCCAACTTAATCTCTTTGTAAATTCAAATCCATTATCTGTTTGTACTGTTTTTATCTTAAACGGAAAATATTTGATTGCTCTTTCTAAAAATATTGTTGATGCATATGTATCATGCGCATTTGTATACCATAAATACCTTAGCCTTGTATATTCATCTATTGCTGTATACTGAAACAATTTTATTCCTTCTTTTTTTAACTCTTCTGTTAAGCATTCATCTGGTACGTATTTTACATCTATTTGTATTTTATCTCCTGGATAATTTCCTGTTGTCCATTCTTTTGGCTGTGGTTTTTTCTTCTTGCTGGATGTCTTTTTGTATATTCCTAATTGTTGCATTACATGATAAAGTCCCTGTACTGTTCTTGTATATCCTGCATCTCTTAATTTAACCCACAATATTACTAATCCTGTATCTTTATTATTTCTTTTAAAATCTTTTATTAATTTTATTTCTGCTTCTGTATGTTGATTTGGATGAGAAATCGGTCTCCTTGATCTATCTTTTAAACTTTCTAATGTTCCATCATATCTTTCTCTCCACCTGTATATTGTTCTTCTATTCAATTCAAACTTTATTGCTGTCTTTGTTACACCATATTTGTATGAAAATTTAACTACAGACTGTTTATATTTTAATTTTTGTGTTATACTTTTACTCATAAGAGAGCACCTCCGATATGTTTTTTTGTCGTTATTAAAACAATATCATTTTTGGTACTCTCTTTCAATATTTTTTTATATCTTAGTGTGACATATCTATTTTAAACCTATATT
>CALYZR010000035.1 GCA_945610215.1 uncultured Clostridium sp.
CTGTGTTTCCTATAATTAAATCTATTTCTTTTATTTTTTCTAATTCTTTTGTTGCAACTTGAGCATAGCATCCTGTAACTACAAGAGTAGATTTAGGATTTATTTGTTTTGCTCTTCTTATTACTTGTCTTGACTTTCTATCAGACATATTTGTAACTGTACAGGTATTTACAACATAAATATCTGCTACGTCTTCAAAATTTACTATTTCATAATTTTTATTTATAAATTTTTCAATCATTGCATTTGTTTCATATTGATTTACTTTGCAACCGTAATGTATAAAATGCTACTTTTTTTCTATCCTTTTTATTTTCCATTTTTATTCCCTTTCATTCTTTTGTTAAAGTTAAATAGGTATAAATCAATTTTATCCTACATTTTATTTGCAATTATATTTTTAACAAAAAATGAATAGCAAATTATTTCACTATTCATTTTTAATTAATCTATATTTAAAGAGGGGTTGTTATTTTATCTTCTTGTTTTTCCATCTAATATGTCTAAATCATCTAAAGCTTTTCCTGTTCCTAATGCCACACAACTTACAGCATCTTCTGCAATCATTACATTTATTCCTGTTTGTTCTTGTAGCAACTTATCTAATCCATCCACTAAGCATCCTCCACCTGTCATATATATTCCTCTATCACTAATATCTGCTGCAAGTTCAGGTGGTGTTTTTTCTAGTGTTGAATGCACTGCATCTATAATCATCATTGCTGGTTCTGCTAGTGCTTCCATCATTTCACTTGATTTTATAGTTATTGTTTTTGGAAGTCCTGTTATTAAATCTCTTCCTCTTATTTCCATTTCTGTATCTTGTATTTTTGGATACACACAACCAATATTTACTTTTAGATCTTCAGCCGTTCTTTCGCCTATCATCATATTGTGTTTTTTCTTTATATATTTAACTATTGCTTCATCAAATTTATCTCCTGCTACTTTTATTGAAGTGCTAACAACAGAACCACCAAGTGATATTACTGCCACATCAGTTGTTCCTCCACCAATATCAACGACCATATTACCACATGGCTTTGATATATCTATTCCTGCTCCAATTGCTGCAGCTATTGGTTCTTCTATTAAATATACTTTTCTTGCTCCAGCCTGTGAAGCTGCATCTATAACAGCCTTTTTCTCTACCTCTGTAACTTGTGAAGGTATACATATCATAATTCTAGGGGCAAATATAAACTTGCCACATATTTTGTTTATAAAATACTTAAGCATTTTTTCAGTAACAGTATAGTCAGAAATCACTCCATCTTTTAATGGTCTTGTTGCCACAATATTACCTGGGGTTCTTCCAAGCATTCTTCTTGCTTCTCCACCAACTGCTAAAACTTCATTTGTAACATTATTTACAGCAACTACTGATGGTTCTCTTAAAACAATTCCTTTGCCTTTAACATATGCAATTACTGTTGCTGTTCCTAAGTCTATACCTATATCTTGTCCAAAACCAAACATGTATACATCTTTCCTTTCGTGCTTTTATTTCATTATTGTTACACTTGTATTGCAATTATATTACAAATAAATAAAAATAGCAAATGTTTTTTATATTTTTTTTAACATTTTGCTATTTTTTATTAATCTTGTTTATTTACTTTATGGCAATAGATATATAAGTGTTATTATTCCCGCAACTGGCCACCATTTTTCTACTGTTTTTTGTGTTTCACTCTTTGGAGCATCTACAATTTCATCTGTAATACTTAATCTTATTTTAGTTACATCTGTATATGTATAATTAATATCAAATTTTATTGTTTCATTTGAATTAAAACTTTCTAATTCTTTAACCTCTTTTCCTAACCAGATACCATCTTTATCATAAAAATCTATTTGTAAATATGTTTTTTGTATATGCTTTCCAGTATCATTTGTCACCTGCCCTTTTATATACCCATGAGTATATGCAGCTTTACTTTCTGTGACTTCTATTTTTGGCGAATCTGTTACTATAACAAAATCATTTAAATCTTTATAATTATCTTTTGTGGCAACATATGTCAACCCATTTACAAGCAAGTATAATAATATAAACCATATTAAATACTTAAAAAATTTTTTCATTTTTGCCATAATATTTGCTCCTTTTTATTTCTCTTTATTAATTATAATATAATTTAACAATTTTGTAAAGAATATGTATCATATAGCCACTTTTATTGCTTCATTTAAATATACTGAATATAAATATATGTTTTCCACTTTTTTATTTAATGCTTTTTCTATTGCTTGTTTATATATTGCCAGTTGTTCTTTATATTTATTTATTAATTCTTCTTTTTTTTCTTTTTCTACATAATCTGTTTTATAATCAACTAATACTATTTCATCATTTTGATTTATGTAATACAAATCAATTATACCTTGTATAAGTATTTTTTCTTTAGTCTTTTCATCTATAACACTCATATGGAAAGGTTGTTCTTTGTATATTTCTTTAGCATCTTGTATTTCTTTAAATAATTCTGTTTTTGTAAAATTTAATATTTTCTTTTTATCTATATATTCAGATTGTTTTTCTGTAATAACATTCAAATATATTAGTTTTTGTATTAATTCATTTAAATCGTTTTCATTATAATTTATTTTAAAGTCTAATTTTTGTAATATTAGATGCATTAATGTGCCAATTTCTGCTTTGTTTAGTGTTTCTATATTTTGCATAAATTTTGGTTTTTCTATTATTTGTATATTTTTCTCATTATTTTTTGCAATTACACTAACAGATGTTTTTCCTTCTATTTTTGTGCTATCTATATACTTGTATTTCCATGTTAGTTTTTTATTTATTTCTTCTTTTCGTTCCTTTGTTATATTTTTTGGTGTCTCTATTTTTTGCTCTTTAACGTCTTCTTTGTCTTCATTTTCTACTCTAGATTTATTATTTTCTAATACAATTTTGTTAAATTCTATTATATCTTTTTCTTTGTTAAACAAATATACATATTCTAACCAGTCCAAATATGTTTTTGATTTTTTTACTAAACTTAAAGGAATCTTTTCAGTTTCTGCATATATTTCTAAATCTTTTTGCTTGTTTGATAATGATTTTTGTAGATCTTTTTCTACTCCTGTTATTATTAATTTCTCTTTTGCTCTTGTTAGTGCAACATATAAAAGTCTCATTTCTTCTGATAATATTTCTGTTTTTGATTTTATTTTTATTGCTTCTTTTGCTATTGTATTGTATTCTATTTTTCTCTCATAATTTATGTATTTAGGTCCAAAGCCCATATCTTGGTCTAATAATATCTGCTCATTTAAGTCTTGCATATTAAATTGTTTTCCTGTACCACATAAAAATACTATTGGGAATTCTAGTCCTTTACTTTTATGAATACTCATTATTCTAATTACATTTTCATTTTCTCCGGATTAATTTTGCAGAACCTATATCGTCTGAACCTTTGCTTATTTTATCTATGTAATTTATAAAATTGTATAGTCCCTTAAAGCTAGCTTTTTCATAATCTTTTGCCTTTTCAAAAAGTAGTTTTAAATTTGCTGTTTTTAGTTCTCCATTTGACTCACTGCTCACAAAATTATAATAATTAGTACTTTCATATATATACCAAATAAGCTCATCTAAACTCAAATATTCTTGTTTTAATTGCCAATCATTTAACATTTCTAGAAACTTTATTACTTTATTTTTTAGTTCTAAGTTTTGAGATTTTTCTTTTGTAGTCTCTAGAGCTTGATAAAAAAATCCGTTTCTTTCTTCCAATCTTATTTCTATCAATTCATTATCTGTAAAGCCTCCTATTGGAGATCTTAGAACTGTAACTAATGGAATATCATTATTTGGATTATCTATTATTTTTAAAACAGCTAATACCACTTGTATTTCTTCTGTTTCAAAATAATTAGATCCTGTATCTGTAAAAGTTGGGAATCCATTTTGTGTTAATTCTTTTTCATATACTTTTGCAACATCTGAGGTTGTTCTTAAAAGTATTACAATATCTTTAAATGTTGCTTTTCTGTATCCTTCTTTTTTATCATACACACAATAATTATCTTTAAATATTTTTTTTATTCTGTTTGCAACTATTTTTGCTTCTACTTCGTTTTTTTCTAATATTTTTTCTTCTATTTCCTCGTCTATTTCTTCATCTTCTTTTTTTAAATCAATTATATTTAGTTCTGCTTTTCCTGCAATGTTTATTTTTTGAGCTGGTTCTTCAAATTTTGCTCCTTCATTTAAATACTCTTTTTTGTTATATTCTATTCCTCCCAAGTCTTTGCTCATTATATTGTCAAACACTAAATTTGTTATATCTAATATACTACTTCTACTTCTAAAATTTTGAAATAATTGTATTTTTGTATTTTCTTTGCATTCATTTATTGTCTCATCAGATAATTTATAACTATTGTATTTTTGTAAAAATAGTTCTGGCCTTGCTTGCCTAAATTTATATATGCTTTGTTTTACATCTCCAACCATAAAAATGTTTTTTCCATTAGAAATTGTTGTTAATATATATTCTTGAACCAAGTTACTATCTTGATACTCATCTATTGCTATTTCTTTAAATTTTTCTTTATATGTTTTTGCAACATCTGTTGGTATATAATTATTATTTTCATCTTTTTTTACTAAGATCTTTAATGCAAAATGTTCTATATCGTTAAAATCTATTATGTTTTTTTCTTTCTTGTTTTCTTGATATTTATTAGAAAATCTTGCTATTACTTTTTCTAACATAGTTAATATTTTGTACATATCATATATATCTTCAATAGCTTCTTTTGATTGATATATAAATATTTTATTTTGTAATTCTTCAATTTGTTTTTTTACATTATCACGTATTTGCTTGCTTTTGTCTTTTAAGGCTGATTCTATTTTCCTAGAAACTGGCCATGTTTTAAATTTTAAATTGCAAATCGAGCTATATATATCATCCCATAAATTTTGTTTTAATAATTTTTCTAAATTATCTATATCTTCTAATATCGTTATATAATATTTTTCTAATTCTATGTCTTTTTTTAGCTCTTTTTCTACCGATTTTAAAATAATAATAGCACTTTCTATTTCTTCTTTAAAATAGCTTATTAGCATTTTTCCCCATTCAGTTTGAGAAAAATCACTTTCTTTTGTTATGTTAAATTTTTCTACATTTTCATTAATCCATTCCATTGGGAAAGGCATGCTTTGAGAATAATTAAATATTTTTAAAATTAATTCTTTTAATTGGTTATCATCCCTGTATCCACCATATATGTTTACAAGTTTTATAAAATCTTTATTATTTTCTTCGTAAAATTCTTCAAAAATTTCTTCTAATGTCTCTTGTTTTAGGATTTTTATTTCTGCACTATCTCCTATTCTAAAATTAGGTGATATTCCTATTTCATAAAAATAGTTTTTTATTACTTCTAAACAAAATGAATGTATCGTAGAAATATTGGCGTCATTTAATAAAACTATTTGTTTTTGTAAGTTTCTATTTTCTGGTTCTTTTTCTATTTTTTTATAAATAGCTTCTAGTATTCTTTCTCTCATTTCTGCAGCTGCCGCATTTGTAAATGTTACTATCAAAAGCTGATTTATATCTATTTTTTCTTTAATTATTTTGTTTACCATTCTTTCTACTAAAACTGTTGTTTTTCCACTTCCGTGCTGCTGCTGCAACTAGAATATTGCTTCCAGTTTTATTTATTGCTTGCAATTGATTAGGTGTCCAGCTATGTGCCATTTTTTCCTCCTTTTACAAGAGCAATCATTTGCCCCCACATGCTTTATAATCTATATTTGAATATATCATATATATTCTATTTTATCTAGTACTTATTCTGCATAAAATGTATAAAAAGCATATTACAATTGTAATATGCTTTTGCTAATTTTTTTCTTATTTATTTATCTTTTCGTCTAACCAGTTTTCTAGTTCATCAATCTTTACTCTTACTTGTTCCATTGTATCTCTATCTCTTATTGTTACAGAATTATCATTTTCCGTTTCAAAATCTACTGTTATGCAGAATGGTGTTCCTATTTCGTCTTCTCTTCTATATCTTTTTCCAATGCTTCCTGCTTCATCATACTCACACATATATTTTTTAGATAGTTTTTCAAATACTTCTGTTGCTTTTTCGCTTAATTTTTTAGATAAAGGAAGTACTGCTACTTTGTATGGTGCAATTGATGGGTGCAAATGTAATACTGTTCTTATATCTCCTTCCCCAACTTCTTCTTCATCATATGCGTCACATAGCACTGTTAAGAAAATTCTATCTACACCAACAGCTGGTTCTACGCAATATGGTACATATTTTTCATTTGTTTCTGGGTCTAAATATGTTAAATCCACTTTAGATGCTTCCATGTGTCTTGTTAGATCATAGTCTGTTCTATCTGCTATTCCCCATAATTCTCCCCAGCCAAATGGAAATAAGTATTCTATGTCTGTTGTTCCTTTACTGTAGAAGCAAAGCTCTTCTTTTGAATGTTCTCTCATTCTTAAATTTTCTTTTTTAATTCCTATTCCTACTAACCAATCTAGACAGAATTTTTTCCAATATTCATACCATTCTAAGTCTGTTCCTGGTTTGCAGAAAAATTCTAATTCCATTTGTTCAAATTCTCTTGTTCTAAAGATAAAGTTACCTGGTGTG
>CALYZR010000036.1 GCA_945610215.1 uncultured Clostridium sp.
AAAACACATCTCTGCACGCCGTTGAGATGTGTTTATAAAACAATCGATGGCAACCACATACTTGTGGCTTCCTATTTCTTTTATTATACCATAAATTTATTCTTTGTAAATACTTTTTGACAAATTTTATATTTTCTCAATTTTTGCAACTAATACTGTCATATCATCTTTTGGTATTCCATAATCGTTGTCTATTGCTTCTTGTAATATTAGATTTGCTATTTTTTGAACATCATCTGTTTCTATATTTTCTAGAAATTCTTTCACCCATATTTCTTTATTTTCTAATTCTTGATTTGATTCTAGTATGCCGTCACTACACATTACAACAATTTCTCCACCTTTTAAGTCTTTGTCATATACTACTAAATCTATTTTATCTACAATTCCTGCAGGAAGTGATATTGCTTTTATTACTTCTACTTTGTTTCTTGATTTTATAAATGTTGGGCATGCTCCATTTTTTACGAATTCTATATTTCCTGTTACTCTATTAAAAACAGATATATCTATTGTTGCATATGTCTCTTCATTCGAATTTAAGTTGACAGATGAATTTATTAGTCCAATCGAAATATCTTTGTCAAATCCTGTTTTTAGCAATCTTTCTAACATTTTTATAACTGTTGAGCTACTCTTTTTAGCTCTTGGTCCGCGAACCCATTCCGTCACTTATTGCCATCATAAATTTTCCATCATGCAATTTTGTTTGAACACTTGTGTCTCCTGATACTTCACTTTTGCTTTTTGTTACTTTCGCTGATGCAACTTTTAAATTAAATTTAATTCTTTCTTCTTCCTTTTCTTCTTTTTCCTCTATGTCGTCTGCCAATGATGATATTACTTTTGATACTCCTCCAAGTTGATTTGCTAGTGTTTTTTTATTGCTCGCTTCTCTTTGTTTCCAAACAATATTTAGCTTGTTTATTCTATATGTATGATTTATTGTTTTTACTATTTGTTCTAAACTTTCTTCTATTGATTTTTTTGTTTCTTCGTTATCTAGTCCTATAATATAGTTATTGTTATCTTCTAATATTTTTAGTAATTTATCTTTATCAATTTCTTCTTCTTTTTCTAAAACTTCATATATACTGTCTAATAAATCATCTTCCATTTCCATAAAATCTTCATATAGTAAGTTATCCGAAAAATCTTCTAAATTATTTATTAATTCTTCTCTAAAGTATTCTTTTGCTTCTTCTTGTAGTTCTTCTTCTGTTTCTACTGTTGTTGCTGCAACCTCTTGGTAGCTCTTTGCTATTTCAGAAATTGTTTCGGAAACTGTGTTTAATTTCTCTACAGTTTTTGTATCTCCTTCTAGCACTCCACCTGTTACTGGTAAAAGTTTTGTTTTTCCTACTATGTCGGAAATATCTATATTTACATTTTTAGGTATTAATAGTAATCCTAGTGAAGCTATTAATATTTCTCTTATTGTAATTACTGCTATTGTATTTCCATTTGCAACATATGTAAGTATTGCGTTTCCTAGACAGAATCCCACTATGACTCCAATTCTTCCTAATTTATTTAACATTCCTGCAAACATTCCGAGATATTGCATATGATGCAACTAGTACAGGACTGCTTGAACCTATTATTCCTAAAACCATCCCTATTGTTACTCCTGATGTTGCTCCTACTAGCATTCCATTTTTCCATCCCAAGAATAGTACAAGCATTATGCTTAAAATATTGCTAATTGATAAGCCAAAAATCTTTAAGCCATGTAAAGAATACAAAGCAATTGACACCAATAAGCTTGCTCCCATTACTTCTTCTATTGTAAATGCCATCTTTTTTCCATATTCTTTAATAACTGTAATTGAATTTGCAAATATTTTATAAAACATATATGCTATTATTGCAAAAACAATGCTTGCTAATAAATCGTATACTAAAAACATTGTAAAAAACATTTTTCCAGCTTGTACAATAAGTGCTGAAATAAAAACATAAAATCCTAATTTTTGTTTTTCGTTTCTTGTAGGATATCTTTTTTTTGGTTTAAATATTAGTAATAATGCTATAAAAATTAGAGAGCTTAATAGATATGATAAGAATCCGCTTGGTCCAAATCCTATAAGAGTGCCTATTCCAGCAAAGATAAATACTAATCCTGCTGGAATTTCATTACTACATACTGCTGCAAATATCGCTAATCCAAATGGGGCAAATTCTCCTCCAAAGCTTACCATTGATGCCATAAACGATATTGCATATAAAATTATATTAGATACAGAAAACAATTCTTTTATATTAATTTTCTTTTTGTTTTCTACTTCTTCGTTTTGTTCTTCTATATATTCTTCTTGATTTTCATCTGCTAAATTTTGAAACATCCTTTTACCACCTTCATAACTTTTCTTTTTGATTGTCCTAATTTTACTACTGTATGCATATATTTTTTGTCAAATTCAGTTGTCAAATAAGAAAAAGTTTTTTGCATTTTGTGATATATTTACTTAAATATTTCTCTTTTGTCTCTTTATTTTTATCTTTTTTAGTGGTTTATTGTATATTTTAAGATTGTTCTGTAAAATATTCATTTATTCTTATTATTAATTCATGTTTTGCTTCTTCCATAGTCATTCCTTCTAGTTGTGCACCTGCAAGTGTAATATGTCCTCCACCTCCGAAGTTTTTCTAGTATTATTTGAACATTTATATCTCCGATTGAACGTCCACTAATACATATTTTATCTCCTAAATTTCCTATTACAAAAGATGCTGTTATATTACTAATTGTAAGAAGTTCATCTGCTGCTTTTGCACATATTAGATTTGCATTTTTATCTTTTTCTTCGTATTCCGAAATTCCTATTGTGTCATTTATTATTTCAGCCTTTTTTACTATGTCTGCAATAACATTATAACTTTCCAAATCACTTTGGAACCATTTTTTTATTTTTATTATGTCTATACCATATTTTCTTAAATATGCTGCTGCTTCAAATGTTCTTACACCTGTTTTAAATGTAAAGTTTTTTGTATCTACCATTATTCCTGCATATAAGCTCTCTGCCTCTATTTGTTTTAATTGAACATTATTTGTTCCATATTCTATAATTTCTGTTACTAGTTCTGATGCTGATGAAGCATATGCTTCGTGGAATGTAAGTATTGCATTTTCTATATAGTCTGTTCCTCTTCTATGGTGGTCTATCACTACTATTTTTTCTGTTTTTTCTAGTAATTCTGGAATCTCAACGTAACTTTTTTTATGAGTATCTGTTATTATAAGTAAAGTATTTTCTGTTATTAATGAAATTGCTTTACTTTTGTCCACTAACACTTCTTTATATTCATCTTGTTTTTCTAGTGTTTCTATAAAACTGTTTAGTGATAATCCTGTTGTATTATTTACTACATATGCATCTTTTCCTAATGTTTTTGCAAATCTATACAATCCTAGGCTTGAGCCCATTGAATCTATATCGCCATTTAAGTGTCCCATAATTATTACATTGCTTGCATCTTCTATTAGTTCCTCTAAGGCATGTGCTACAACTCTTGCTTTTACTTTTGTTCTCTTTTCTAGTTCTTGCGCTCTTCCTCCAAAGAATACATATTTTCCTTCTGTTTTAATAACAGTTTGGTCTCCACCTCTACCTAGTGCAATGTCCATTGCATCTGTTGCTGATTGATATTTCTCGTAATTTGTATTTCCCTCATCAGATATTGCTATACTTAATGTGATTTGTATATTCTCATCATTTCTTATTTCTTTTATTTTATCTAATATAGCAAATTTTTCTTCTTTCATTTTGTCTAAGAATTTTTGTTCAAATATAAATACAAATGTATCTCTTTCTTTTTTTATCATAATTCCTTGAACATCATTTGCCCAATCATATAATTCTTTTTCTATTTTCGCCATTATTTGTGGTGTTTCTTCTGGTTGAACCCTTTGAATTACTTCTTCATAATTGTCTACCATAATAATACCTACACATAATTTAGATTCTTCATATTTTTTTAGAATTTCTTGTTTTTCTGTTATATCCACAAAATACAATATTGTCATGTATTTACTTGTTTTTTTAGCATTCTTTTGTTTTATTTTTACAAAATTTCCTATTACATTATAAATCTTATCTTCTATACTTATTTGTTTATCAATTCGAGTCATATTTTGATTTTCTATATCAATTTTTATTTCTTTTGCTATATCATCTATATATGCATTTATACCAACATTTGCAAATTCCTTATTAAATTTTGAACTTCTCCATATAACATTTCCGTCTGTTTCTAATATTATTAGTGGAAATGGTGAATTTATTAATGTATTTTTAGCTGCTGAATCTACATTTATTGTTAAATCTGTTATATAATTTGATATCTCACTTTTTCTTCTTTTATAAACCCATATTGTATATACAATTATTAATACATAAGAAATTATGCTTGGAATTATATATGCTATATTATTTATACATAACACTATTAAAATAATTGCTATTATTGCTAAATATATTTTTGTTTTTGACTCTACATTTTTTAGCAATCTAACATTAAAATTTGACATATATTTTTATCTCTCCTTTTTATATTCAAAACATAATAATTGTACCTCAAAATGGCTATTTTGTCAATTTTATGATATGAAAAAGGGCCATCTGTTGATGGTCCTTAAATTATTTTTATTACTCTGGTATAACTTCTAATACAATGTTTGAAGTTTCGGATTTAGTTGCTACCATTTCATATATTATATCTTTTTGGCTTTCTTTATATCTTATTGTAATTTGTGCTCCTTCTGCTGTTGCCGCTCCACTTAGCATATTGGAATATCCATAATCTTCTCCTATTGTGGCTCCAACAAATGCTTGAGCATCTATTGTAATTGTAGTTTTTAGTTTTGCACATGCATAAAACATTCCATTAAATTCTTGTACCTTTGCTGTATTTGTAGTTCCTAAATTTAATTCTTCTAAGTTTCTACATTCTTCGAACATCTGGACAAAAGCTATGCAATTAGATGTATCGAAATTAGATATATCTAATTTTGTTAAGTTATAACACTTTCTAAACATCCAGGCCATATTATAGACTTTACTTGTATTAAAACTACTTAAATTTACTTCTTCTAATCCATAACATCTAGCAAACATTGCATATATGTCTTTAGCACTACTTGTGTCCCATTTACTTAAATCAAATTTAGTTATTTTTTCGCATTGCCAGAACATATGGCAAAAGTCTTCTACTTTGCTTGTTTTCCAGTTTTCTACTGGTAGTTTTGTTAATGTTGTACAAGATTGGAACATCCAGCTCATATCTGTTACATTACTTGTATCCCAGTTAGCTACATTTAATTCTTTTACTTTCCTGCACTCATAAAACATACGACTCATATCTGTTACATTACTTGTGTTAAAGCTACTTACATCTATATTTTCTAATGCACTACATCCATAAAACATTGCTCTAATATTTGTTACATTTTCTGTGTTAAAACTACTTACATTTACATTTTCTAATGCACTACATCCATAAAACATCCAGCCCATATCTGTTACATTATCTGTTACAAATCCTGATACATTTATATTTGCTAATTTACTACATCCATTAAACATTGATCTCATATTTGTTACATTTTCTGTATTAAATCCACTTACATTTACATTTGTTAATGCACTACATCCATAAAACATCCAGCCCATATCTGTTACATTATCTGTGTTAAAGCTACTTACATCTATATTTTCTAATGCACTACATCCATAAAACATTGCTCTAATATTTGTTACATTTTCTGTGTTAAAACTACTTACATTTACATTTTCTAATGCACTACATCCATAAAACATCCAGCCCATATCTGTTACATTATCTGTTACAAATCCTGATACATTTATATTTGCTAATTTACTACATCCATTAAACATTGATCTCATATTTGTTACATTTTCTGTATTAAATCCACTTACATTTACATTTGTTAATGCACTACAAGTATCAAACATAAAGCTCATATCTTCTACATTACTTGTATTAAAGCTACTTAAATTTATACTTGCTAAATTTTTAGCACCACAGAATAATGACTTCATATTCATTACTTTGCCTGTATCAAAGCTACTTAAATCTAAGCTTGTCAATGATTCGCATCCATAAAACATTTGCCCCATAGCTAGCACATTGCTTGTATCTAAATTGTTTATATTTGTTATTGTTGTTAGATTTGTAAAGTCTTGGAACCATCTTTGTGTTGTATCTGGTTCTATTTTGCTTGTTATTTTTACTTCTGTTATTGTTCCAGCATAATCTTTCCATGGAACTTCGTTTGCAGATTTAAATAACTTACTAGCAATATTTTCTGTTTTTAGTTTTACTTCTTTGCTTGTATCTGCATTTCCTGTTGAATTAAATTCAATTGTTCCGTCTGAATATACTATTGCATATACTTTTCTTGCTTCTGATGCTTGTTTTTCAATCTTTTTCTCTATTATTTCACCAAGGCCATTTGAAATAGCTCTATCAATCATTTCTTCGGCATTTATAGCAATATCAAGTTCTTTTTGTTTCTCTTTTTCGGTATCTGCCACTGCTTTTCTAGCTGTTGCAAACAAATCTCCTCT
>CALYZR010000037.1 GCA_945610215.1 uncultured Clostridium sp.
CGGGGGATTTTGGGGACTGTCCTGAATTCACCCGAATGAACACAAATTCCAATTTATATAAAAAAGGAGGGATTTTTATGACATATAAATTTACAAAAAAGGCTGAACAAGCTTTAGAAATTGCGAACGATATAGCAATGGAATTAGGACATAATTATGTTGGAACAGAACATATATTGTATGGGTTAGTAAAAGAAGACAGTGGTGTTGCTAGTAAAGTATTAGAGAATCAAAATGTAACACCAGAAGCTGTGTTAGAAAAAATAGAAGAACTGATAGGAGTAGGAGAAACAAGAGAAAATAGTGCTATTGGATTTACTCCTAGAACGAAAAGAGTAATAGAAAATGCATTTAGAGAAGCAAGAAAATTAGGTTCAGAATATATAGGAACAGAGCATCTTTTAATAGGAATTATGAGAGAAGCAGATAGTATAGCAGTAAGAATAATGCTAGACTTAAATGTAAATCCTCAAAAACTATATAACGAAATTATAAAAGTTATAAATGATTATGAAACTGGAGAAGAAAATAGTAAACAAACATCAAAATCAAGCAGTTTTAATTCAACTCCTACATTAAATCAATTTGGCGTAGATTTAACAAAACAAGCATCAGAAGGAAAATTAGATCCTGTAATTGGTAGAAGAAATGAAATTGATAGAATTATACAAATTCTATCAAGAAGAACAAAAAATAATCCATGTTTAATAGGTGAGCCAGGTGTTGGTAAAACAGCAGTTGTAGAAGGGCTAGCAGAAAAAATAATAGAAGGTGAAGTTCCAGAAAATTTAAAAGATAAAAGAGTTGTAACACTAGATATATCTGGAATGGTAGCAGGTGCTAAATATAGAGGTGACTTCGAAGAAAGAATTAAAAAAGCACTAAAAGAAGTAAAAAAAGCTGGAGATGTTATACTATTTATTGATGAAATTCATACAATAGTTGGAGCAGGAGCAGCAGAAGGTGCAATAGATGCAGCTAATATATTAAAACCACTTTTAGCAAGAGGTGAAGTTCAAATAATTGGCGCAACTACTTTAAATGAATATAGAAAATATATAGAAAAAGATAGTGCACTAGAAAGAAGATTTCAACCAGTTACTGTTCAAGAGCCAAGTATTGAAGACAGCATAAAAATATTAAAAGGATTAAGAGATAAATATGAGGCTCATCATAATGTAAAAATAACTGATGAAGCAATAGAGGCAGCTGTTAAATTATCTAGCAGATATATAAATGATAGATTTTTACCAGATAAAGCGATAGACCTAATTGACGAAGGTGCTTCAAAAGTAAGACTAAAAGTTCATACAGAACCAGAAAGTTTAAAGAAAATTCAAGATAAAATTGCTGAATTAGATGAAGAAAAAGAAGAGGCAATTCAAACACAAAATTTCGAAAAAGCAGCAGAATTAAGAGACAAAGAACAAAAAGAAAAAGAAAAATTAGAAAAAGAAAAAAAAGCTTGGGAAGATAAAAATAGAAAAGACATAAAAAATATAACAGCAGAAGATATTGCAGAAGTAATTGCAAGTAGTACAGGTATACCGGCACAAAAAATTAGCCAAGACGAAAACGAAAGATTAAGAAATTTAGAAAAAAGCTTGCATGAAAGGGTAATAGGACAAGACGAAGCAGTACAAGCTGTTGCAAAAGCAATAAAGAGAGGTAGGGTAGGATTAAAAGATCCAAATAGACCAATAGGCTCATTCCTATTTTTAGGACCAACTGGTGTTGGTAAAACAGAACTTGCAAAAGCTATTTCAGAAAACTTATTTGGAGATGAAAATGCAATTATAAGAGTAGACATGTCAGAATATATGGAAAGTCATTCAACTTCAAAAATGATCGGTTCTCCTCCAGGTTATGTTGGATTTGATGATGCTGGTGGATTAACAGAAAAAATAAGAAGAAAACCATATTCTGTAATACTATTTGATGAAATTGAAAAAGCACATCCAGATGTTTTAAATATGTTACTACAAATACTAGATGATGGAAGACTTACAGATTCACATGGTAGGACAGTAAACTTTAAAAATTGCGTAATTATAATGACATCGAACATAGGCGCTAGATTAATAACAGATAAAAAAACATTAGGATTTTCTGGTGGAGAAGAAAAAGCCCAAGCAGAGAAAAAAGAATATGAAGAAACTAAAAAAGAAGTAATTGCAGAGGTAAAAAAGACATTTAGACCAGAATTTATAAATCGTATAGATGAAATTATAGTATTTCACAAATTAACAGAAAAAGAATTAATCCAAATAGTTGACATTATGCTAGAGAAAATAAAAACAAGATTACTAGAAAAAGACATAAAAATAGAAGTAGACAAATCTGCAAAAGATCTCGTAATAAAAAAAGGAACTGATACGAACTATGGCGCAAGACCTTTAAGAAGAGCAATACAAACAATAATAGAAGATAAATTAGCAGAAGAAATTCTAGAAGGAAATTTAAAAGTGGGAGATACAGCAAAACTAACAGCAAAAGACGATACAATACAAGTAAAAGTTAAAGTAAAAAAATAAACAAATAAGAGAAAAGAGAAGTACTCTTTACCATGAAAATGAAAGAGTTGCAAATTATGGAAACCTATGATATAATAGTTAACGAATAAGCAGGATGCTTTAATTATATTTAGAAAGGATGCTATTCATGGGAAGAATTTTAAACGAATTTGAACGGAAACAGCAGATTTTAAAGGAAGCAATGTTTATTGCTTCAACAGGAGCAACCCTTAGAAAAGCTGAAGAGGCTTTGGGAGTTCCCAAAACAACAATTCACAAACACATGGTAGAAGAATTGTGTGCAATAGATTTTGATTTGTATAATCAAGTAATCAAGGTTATTGCATATAATAAAGCGACAAGAAGTGTAAGAGGTGGTTTAGCTAGAGCCACTAAGTGTAAGAAAAAGTAAAAAAACAATAAGTCCATATGATTTAAATAAATCATATGGACTTATTGTTTTTAAATTGGATTTACATGGATAATTGCATTAGAAACATTATCCAATTTTTTTATATCTTTTTCTAAGTTATCGGCTAATTTGTGGCTGTCAAATGTGGACATATTTCCATCCACCGAAATCGTTAATATGATAATGTACTTATAGCCAGAAGGTGTGGAATATAAGTTCTCTACATTTTTAATTTCTCTATAATTATGTACTAAATTTAAAATAGTATCTTTGGTGTTTTCATCTACAGAAATATCCATAAGAACATTATAACTTTCTATAAATATTTTAACTCCACAATAACAAATCCATATAGCAATTCCAATACCAACAATACTATCAACCCAATAAATTCCCTGTGAAGCAAATAAAATTGAAATCAATGTAAAAGAAGTAACTATACAATCATTGAAATGGTCTTTAGCATTTGCTTTTAAAAGAATATTGTTAAACTTTCTAAATGCTCTATTTGTATAAATATATAATAAAGCTTTTGTAATAATAGTTACAATACAAACAATTACTAGATAAATAGAAAAAGTAAGTTCATTCTTAAAAATAAGGGAACTAATTGAGTCTATTAATAGTTTTATTGACACTGCAATCATTGAAATACTAATTAATAAAGAAAAAATATACTCTGATTTTCCATGACCAAAATTATGATCACTATCGCCAGGTTTACTAGCTATTTTGTTTCCAATAAAAGTCATAAGTGAAGCAAAAATATCGCCAGCACTATTTACACTATCTGCAATCATAGCTTGGCTTCCACTAATAAATCCAACAGTTGCTTTAATTACTAATAAAAATATATTTCCAAAAATACCAAAAATACCAGCTTTTTTAGTAGCTGTAAATCTATCCATAAAATCACCTAAATTTAAATTTTAAACAAAATGAAATATCCAAATTTGTTTAAAAATAATTATAGCACAAGAAAAATTTAAAATCTATAATATTTGCCAAATATGGTATGATGTGGTATAATATTTTTATACTTATGAAAAGAGGGTGCACAAATGATTCTTGTAGTATTAGTATATGTACTAATAGTTATAATATTTGCATTAGTTTTATTTGCAATAGCACAAATAAAACTAGCAGGAATAAAAATAAAAGATTTTTGGAGTTTTATAGAAGCAAACCAAATGTTAGATAAATTATATAGATTTGCAAAAAAATACGAAAGATTATCGGCACAAGAACAATTGGTGTTTCTTTCAGAAGCCGAAAAAGTTTTTGATGCATTCGATAAAGTGCCAGATATGCTATGGGAAGACGAATATCAAAAGTATATGGATGTTTTAGACAAATATAAAGATATAAAAGTTGCTAGATGGTCACAAAATTAGTAAAAAAGAGAAATTAAGTTTCTCTTTTTTTATTTTGAGCATAATATATAAAGAGATAAAAAATAAGGAGAAATTTTTATGCAAAAAATTAGATATTTTGACCATGCTGCAACAACTCCTGTAAAAGAGGAAGTACTAAAAGAAATGCTACCATACTTCAATATAGAATTTGGAAATCCATCATCTATGTACACTATAGGCAGAAGAGCAAAAAGAGCATTAGAAGAAGCAAGGACAAGAGTAGCAAGAGCAATTGGTTCTAAAAATAAAGAAATATATTTTACTAGTGGCGGAAGTGAAAGTGACAATATTGCAATAAAAGGGGTGGCATTTGCAAATAGAGAAAAAGGAAATCATATAATAACAACTAAAATTGAACATCCAGCAATATTAAATACATGTAAAACATTGGAAAAGCAAGGATTTACTGTAACATATCTAAATGTAGATAAGGATGGGCTAATTAATTTAAGAGAGTTAGAAGAGTCAATTACAAATAAAACAATTTTAATAAGCATAATGTTTGCAAATAATGAAATAGGTACAATTGAACCAATAGAACAAATAGGAAAAATTGCAGAGGCGAACAATGTTTTATTCCATACAGATAGTGTTCAAGCAATAGGAAATGTAAAAATAGATGTAAATAAAATGAATATAGATTTACTTTCTATGTCATCACATAAATTTTATGGACCCAAGGGAGTAGGAGCATTATATATAAGAGAAGGGGTTAAGTGCAATAAATTACAAGATGGAGGTCATCAAGAAAGAGAAATAAGAGCTGGTACAGAAAATGTTGCAGGAATTGTAGGAATGGGGAAGGCAATTGAAATAGCATATAGAGATTTTGATAAATATAACGAAAAACTAACAAATTTAAGAAATTATTATATTTCAGAAGTAGAAAATAAAATACCAAATATAAAGGTAAATGGAAGCATGAAGTATAGACTTCCGGGAAATGCAAATATATCATTTGAAGGAGTGGAAGGTGAAGCCATATTATTAAATTTAGACATGGAAGGAATATGCGCATCAAGTGGTTCTGCTTGTTCAACGGGACAAAGTACGCCATCACATGTTTTATTAGCAATGGGAGTTCCAAGTGACTTAGCATATGGAGCATTAAGAGTGACTTTTGGAGATGAAAATAGAATAGAAGATGTAGACTATTTAATAGAGAAATTAAGCAAAACAATAGAAAAACTAAGAAACTAAGAATTAAACTCTTAGTTTCTTTATACTTTTTATTTCATTAAATAGCTCATTGATTTTTTCTTTTCTTTTTGCGTAGGCTGTTTTGTATTCTTCCATAACATTTTTATAATTTTCAATATTCTCTCCATTTTCAAATAAGTATTTCATATTTGCACGGATATATTCCTTTTTATTTTCACTTTTAGCCTTTTGAATTTTTTTATTAAATTCATCAATTTTTTCTAATCTTTTAATTTGAGAAGATAGATATTTAGTATAATCAAAAATCATACTAATCTCATAGTTAGTATCATCTATAATTACTTTAAATAAACAATTTAAGACTTTCTTATTTAATTTACCTAATTCTGCATCATTTACCAATAATTTTAAAGTTTCCGAAATACCAATGTGAGTTTTATACTGCCTTTTAGAAACAATTGCATCAAATTCGTCGGCCACTCTAATTATTTGACCTTCTAAAGGGATATCTTTTTTAGTTAAGCCTTTAGGATAACCAGAACCATTCAATGATTCATGATGATAAATTGTACCAGCTGCATATGGACGGAGTTTAGGATCTTCCATGCACATCTTATAACCAAGGGTAGTATGTTCTTTCATAATTTTAAATTCCTCCTCAGTTAAAGAACTGTTTTTTTGTAAAATTTTAGGGGGGATAAACATTTTACCTATATCATGTAAATAAGCACACATCGTACAATATACTGTAAAAGCACTATTTAGCTTCATATATTCGCATAATCTGCATGTTATATTTGCAACATTTTCTGAATGGACTCTCGTAAAAGCATCTAAGCTATCAAGCATTCCAAGCTGATATCTCATACTTTCGTTTAAATTATATGACTTTATACTGGTTTTACTATAAAAATCTAATTTTTCTTTCATTAGTATCTCCTAAAATTAAATATAATCTATAATTTAATTTTATATTAATAAATAAATAGGGTCAATAGAAATAAGATAAAATTCTTG
>CALYZR010000038.1 GCA_945610215.1 uncultured Clostridium sp.
ACTTCTTGTTTTTCTATACTTATTCTATTTTCTTTAAGCCATTTTAAAAATATAGCACCTAGAAAGTCAGTTTTCTTTTTTAATAATTTATAATTATATGCTATAAAATAAGCTCGAAAAATGTCACCTTTACATGGAATATCTCTATACAAAGGAACATCTTTTGGAACCTTATTTCCTGTTTCACCAAATTTAAGAAGATTTTCTTGTGGAAGAGTAATACCAATGAATACAGCGACAACAGCTATAAGTCCAAACACAATTGCTGAAATAGTACATATTCTATTGATAATAGAAGCATTAGTACTAGAATAATCAGTTGAACCATCCTCGGCCATTTCATAATAATAATCAAAATTTTTGTTTAATATATTAGAAGTATTAAACGTACCTTGTGGAAATTTTACTAAAATAGTCATATATTCATCACTATCTAATTTTCCATCTGACTGCATTTCAATATAACCATCGTAAACATAGCACGTTCCACCATAATTTCCATATCCCCATACAGGAGTTTCCAAATTGTAATCGAAATTACTATGTATTTTAATGTAAACACTTCCTTTAGTGTTACCACTAGGAATTAGTTCCCAATAAATCATCTGAGAATCGTCTAATCCAGAAACAAAATTGGTTATTGTATAATTTATAGTATATGTATGCCTTCCATAAGAACTAATACCCCAACAAAGTTCAACACCATCAGAAACTTTGTTTATACCGCATTTATAAGCTTTACTATCAAAAGAAGCATTTACATTCCAAGAAGACAAAGAAGTATATATAGTATTTTCATCTCTAACTGTAAGGTTTGTAAATTTAGAATTTCCTATATTTTTAAACGAATGATAATTCTCTGTACCACTATTTACAGAATAATCCCATACTTCTGTAACATTGGCATTTCCATTATTATCAATAAAAATATCCATTTTTACAGAATTTAAAGTATTTGCATTTACATTTCCAATAAAAACAAAAAATAAAAATATAAAAGTAAACAATAATGTCTTATAGATTTTTTTCATAAAATAATATCTCCCCAATATTTAAAATTACAAAAAGTAGAAAATAATAAAAGTTTACAAAGACTTGATTTGTCAATTATATCTCATACATCCTACTTCTTATAAATTAAAGTCTATCATATAGGTTGAAAAAAAACAACAATAAGAGTATAATATAAAACATAAATTAAATAAAAAAAGGGGTATCAGAAATGGGAGAAATAAAAACATTAATTGATGAAGAAAAATTGCATGCCAGAATAAATGAGATTGCAAAACAAATAGAAGCAGAATATGGTGGTAAAGAAATTACACTTATATGTATACTAAAAGGTTCAGTATTTTTTACAGTAGAACTAGCCAAAAACATTAATGGAGATGTAAGATTAGAATTTATAAGAGTATCTAGTTATGGAGAAGGAACAGAAAGCACAGGAGAAATAAAAATGAAATTAGACTTAAAAGATAGCATCCAAGGAAAAGACGTAATAGTGGTAGAAGATATCATAGATACAGGAAGAACATTATCATACTTAATAGAATACTTAAAAATGAAAAAACCAAACAGTGTAAAATTATGTGCTTTATTAGACAAGCCAGATAGAAGGGTAAAACAAGTAAAAGTTGATTATACAGGATTTGAAATACCGGACAAATTCGTTGTAGGATATGGACTAGATTGGGATGAAAAATATAGAAATCTACCATATATAGGATATATAGAAGAGTAACATGTTTAATATTGAAGAAGAACTTAAAAAACTTCCAGACAAACCTGGAGTTTATATTATGAAAGATAAAGATGATAACATTTTATATGTTGGCAAAGCTATTGTGTTAAAAAATAGAGTAAGACAATATTTTAGAAAAACAAATAAAACAGCTAGAATAGAAAAAATGGTTTCATTAATTGACCATTTTGAGTATATTGTAACAGATAATGAGGCAGAGGCATTGATATTAGAGTGCAATCTAATAAAGAAAAATATGCCTAAATTTAATGTGCTTTTAAAAGACGATAAAACATATCCATATATAAAAATTGATGTAAAATCTGATTACCCAAATGTATTTATAACAAGAAGAATTCAAAATGATGGAGCAAGATATTTTGGACCTTATGCTAATGCAGGAGCAGCAAAGGAAATGATTGATTTTATAAAAGAACGATTTAAAATAAGACAATGTAAAAAATTTAAAAGTAATCAAAGAGCTTGCTTAAATTATCATATAAAAAAATGCTTAGCACCATGTATGGGATATGTAAGTAAAGATGAATATAAAAAACAAATAGACGAAATAATAATGCTTTTAGAAGGAAAAACCAAGGATATAATAAAACAAATAGATAGTGATATTGTTAAATTTGCAGAAATGCAAGAATACGAAAAAGCAGCAGAATTAAGAGACAAAAAAATTGCAATAGAAAGAATTTCTGAAAAACAAAAGGTTTCTAATATAAACGAAAGAGCAATAGATGTTGTAGGAATTGCAAAAAATGAATTATCTATATGTATAGAATTATTTTTTGTTAGAAATAGCAAAATGGTTGGAAGAGAGCATTACTTTTTCGAAAATTCAAACAGTCTAACAGAGAAAGAAGTATTGTCAGAATTTATAAAACAATACTATATAAATAAATTAGATTTACCAAGTAAAATAATGCTACCACATAAAATAGAAGATATAGAAGCAATAGAAGAAGTACTATCTAATAAAGTTCAAAGAAAAATAGAATTTAAGATTCCACAAAAAGGCGAGAAACTAAGATTTATAGAAATGGCAAATAACAATGCAAAAATAACATTGGAAAACAGAACAAAAGAAAAAGAAGACATTGTGCTACAACTAAAAGAAGTGTTACAACTAAAGAATTTACCACGAAAAATAGAATGTTTTGACATATCAAATATGGCAGGGGAATATATGGTGGCAGGTATGTGTGTGGCAAAAGATGGAGTAATAAATAAGAAACTAGGAAGAAAATTTAAAATAAAAACCGTGTTTACACAAGATGATCCGAGGTGTATGGAGGAAGTAGTAGCAAGAAGATTAAAACATTCAATAGAGAATCCAAAAGGAGCTTTTGGAAATTTGCCAGATTTAATTTTTGCAGATGGTGGAATAACACAAATAAGAGCAATAAAAAGAGCTATAAAAAAATATAATATAGAAATTCCTGTATTTGGAATGGTAAAAGATGACAAACACAATACTAAAAAATTAATTAATGAAAATAAAAACGAAATAGAATTACCACAAAATTTAATGAACTTTATAACAAATATGCAAGATGAAGTTCATAGAGTGGCTATTGAGTATAATAGAAGCTTAAGGAATAAAGATACAACAAAATCTAAATTAGACAGTATAAATGGAATTGGAGAAAAAAGAAAGCAAGAATTACTTAAAAAATTTGGTAGTGTAGAAGGTATAAAAAAGGCTGATATTCTAGAAATTACGCAAGTAAAAGGAATAACAGAAGAATTAGCAAAAAAAATAAAGAATAAGCTCCTATGAAAGTTGTAATATTAAATTCACTTCTTGAATATATATGTAAAAAAGGACAAGGAGTGAATAAAATGATTGATATTACAAAAGATGAATTTTGGGATTCTAAATACGAAGAAACAAGTAGAATAGAAAGAAAAGAAAACAAAGTAAAACAATTTATTATTAGACATAAAATAATAACAGCATTATTAATAACTTTAAGTATATTAATAGCAACAAACACAATTTTAATATATAATTTTTTTAGAATATTAGATACACTTAGATAAATTACAATAAAAAAGGAGAAGCAAATGAACATAGCAAATGAATGGAAAGATTATGAAATACTAGACATGGCAAATGGAGAAAAATTAGAAAGATGGAAAAATATAATTCTTGTAAGACCAGATCCACAAATAATTTGGAAGGATAAAACTTTTCCAGAGAAATGGAATAAAGCAAATGCTGTATATAAAAGAAGTAGCAACGGAGGAGGAGGCTGGAACTATAAAACGAAACTTCCAGAAAGCTGGCAAATAAAATATAAAGATTTAACCTTTAATATAAAACCAATGGGATTTAAGCATACAGGACTTTTCCCAGAACAAGCAGTTAATTGGGACTGGATGATTAGTAAAATCAAAAATGAAAAGAGACCTATAAAAGTTTTAAATTTATTTGCGTATACGGGAGGTGCTACTGTTGCATGTTTATATGCAGGTGCATCTGTTTGCCATGTAGATAGTTCAAAAGGTATGGTAGCTTGGGCAAAAGAAAATGTTGCATCTTCTAAATTACAAGATAAGCCTGTTAGATATATTGTAGATGATGTAATAAAATTTATTCAAAGAGAAATAAGAAGAGGTAATAAATATGATGCCATTATAATGGATCCGCCATCATATGGAAGAGGTGCTTCTCGGAGAAGTATGGCAATTTGAGAACAACATATCAGATTTAATTGAACTATGCACAAAAGTTTTAAGTGATAATCCACTGTTTTTCTTAATAAATTCATATACAACAGGAATTTCAGCAGAAGTTTTAAGCAACTTATTAAGATTAAATTTAAAAAGATATAAAGGTAAAATAACATCAGGAGAAATAGGGCTTCCAATGAAGGACTCAAATCTTATACTACCATGTGGCATATTTGGAAAATGGGAAAAATAAATTTATGTTAATTTTACAAAACTAGATAAAAAATATACGAAAACTAAAATAAAAGTTTTTGTATATTTTTTTTTGCTTTATATAAATAAAATGAAAAAAGAAATAAATTAATTATAAAATCAAATCATCAAAGCAAGAGGTGATTGATTTGATAGAGAAAATATGTAATAAATTAACCCTTAAAATTAGAAAAAAGATGCCAGAAATAGATGAAGAAAGAGCAGAAGTAATAAACTACGGATTGCAATTAATAATTGGCGAAATACCAAAAACATTTGTACTTTTAATAGTTGCATATTTGTGTGGTGTTTTAAAATTATCAATTATTGCATTACTTGCAATTATGCCATACAGAGCTACATCTGGGGGAGTTCACTTAAAAACGCATATTGGCTGTATTATAGGGACAAGTCTATTTTATGTAGGAAGTTCACTTTTAAGTAAATACATTGTGCTAGAGCCACTATATATAAAATACATATTAATAGCAATTACGTGGATATTTAGTATGGTAATGATAAGATTATATGCACCAGCAGATACAGAAAATGTTCCTATTTTAAGAAAAAAGGAAAGGACTTTAAAAAAGAACTTTTCATATATAACAATGAGTTTAACACTTATAGCTTCAATGCTTATAAAAGATGCGGTAATTTCAAATTTATTAATATTTTTAACAATTTTTCAAACAATTTGGATTAGCAAATTTATATATAGATTAACAAATAATAAATATGGTTATGAAGAATATATAAAATTAAAAGATGCAACATAATAAATGGACATACAAAATAAAGAAAAAAGGGGGGGATAAAAATGGTAAAATTCTTAGCAAAATTAGCAGAAAAATATGCAAAAAGAACAAATACAGCATGTCAAGTTTGGTTCTTTATACATCAACCAAAAATGCCTGCATCACTTGTAAAAAAAGATTAATAAAGTATAAAAAGAAGCTGTGTAAAAACAGCTTTTTTTGTTTAATTATATATTTCCAATTGTTGAGTAAAAAACTCATTAGATTTTGTTGTAAATAAATTCAAATTATCATTTTTCTTTAAGACTTTACGAACTTCCCATAGTCCAAGACCATGACTCTTTCCATCATAATCTTTTTTAGAAGTATAACCTTTTTCAAAAATTTTATCAGTATTAACATCTTTATTAGTATATGTATTAGATACAACTATTAGTTGTCTATCAATTTTAAGATCTTTTCTAATTGTTAAATTAATGTTTTTCTCTTTGCATTTATTACTTGCTTCAATTGCATTATCAAGTAAAATCCCCAAAACTTTTGTTAATTCGTATGCCTTCATATTTACATTAGCTAAATTAGAAAAAACTTCAATTTCCATAGAAATCCCCATATCTTCTGCTTTATGATACTTAGAGGTAATTAAACTATATACTGCAGGATTCTGAAGTAATTCTGGATTTAATATAGATAAATTATTAGATTTTCTACAGTCTTTCATTAAATCATTATAATATTCTTTTAAGCCTTCCATATTATTAGTAGAAATATATCCACCAATAGATTGAACAATATTTCCAAAATCATGTTTAAATCCTCTAATATTATCATATAAAATATTTAAAGTTTTATTATATAATTTTTCTTCTTCTAAACTTTGAATTGTATCCTCCAATTTACTTGTTCTAGACAAGCCATATATGCTAATAAAAAAGTAAATTAACAATACAAAAACAGAGAAAAGCGTAATATAAAAAGGTAAATAATCAGTGTAAAATGTGGCTAAATAAGATTGTATACAAACAGCTAAAATTCCAACGAAAAG
>CALYZR010000039.1 GCA_945610215.1 uncultured Clostridium sp.
GGATTTTGGGGACTGTCCTGAATTCACCCGAATGAACACAAATTACAATTTATCTCTTTAATTTTATGTGTAATCAGTTTTATTATGACTTGGTGCTATAATTATATTTACATTTTCTGCTCTATTATATTTTTTAATAATGTCTTCTGAAAAATTTGCTACTTCGTTTGATAATACAATTGTTGTATAATTTTTATCTACTAATTCTTCTATTTTTTCGTCTGTTTTCTCTAAATCACTTATTTTATATACATCCATTCCAAAGCTTTCAAATATTTTAAAACTTTTTCTATCATTCGAAGCTTTTAACCAAGAAATACTCATATTAAATCACCATATTTATTTTGGCTTTTTTTATTGCAATTATACAAGTTTTACCAGATTGCAATATTATCTATATGAATAAATCTTATATCTTCAAATTTGTATGTGGAAATTCTCCTATTGTATGAATCATAGGTATGTGAAGCTGTATATATATTATTTAAATCATATATATCTTCTACGTTTACTACGATAAGAGTGTGTTCAAAGGCACTTTTCTCGAATTTTAATTGTACTATATCTCCTATTTCAATTTTATCAATTTCTACTATTTTTCCTCTTGGTCCTGGGCCTTTATTAGTAATTAAAAAATTATGTAAATATTCAACTCCTGACCATGATGGGCTTCTATCTTTTATTGAATTATAATACCAGCCTGTATTTTTTGTATAATTCATTGTATTGCTTCCTGCAAATATACATTGTGATACAAAACTTGTACAGTCTCCTCCTATATTATCAAAATTGTAATACCTTGGATTTCTGCTATATGCCCATTTTTTTGCATATTGAATAGCATTTTCTCTATTATATTCTTTATAATTCACAAAACCACCTTTATTAAATGATATCTGTTTTGTAAATCATTAGAACAACTTATTAAATCTCTCTGTTCAAGTTTCCATTTGTATAGGCTTGTCCTTCTAGTCTTTCTCCTCTTTTTTGTATATCTATAATTTCTTGGATTTTCTCTTGTGTTTCTTCTAATATATCTATTCTTATTGAATCTGTATCTAAGTCTTTGTAGCTTATTGATGTTATTTTTGAATTATATATTAAATTATTGCAATTTACTCTATCTGTATAAATTGGAAACTCAAATCCAATTCTATCTTTTAAAGTATATTTACCTTTTTGACACATTGCAGGGCAATTTTTTAATGTTCCTATTGTACAGTATTCGGTTGTCATTAGCAAGGTTCTTCCGTATACTATTGTTTCTTTTTCTATATTCCTTGTTAATCCTTGTATTGTGTCTTTTTCTGCTTCTGGTGGTACTATGTATTTGCAAACTCCAAGTTTTTTCAATTCTTCTACTGTAAAATTATTCTCTATATTCATTGTATAATTTGCAACTATCTTTTTTCCTTTTATCCCAAGCTTTTCTATCTCATATATTTGAGATAAATTTGATACAACTATACCTTCTACTTTTTCTGCTATTTTAGGTAAATTATTATATATTAATTCTTCGTAATTAGATTTTGTTACTGTTGGAAGCATTACATATGTACTAAAATTATTTGATATGTTCTCTATATTTTCTTTTACATTTTCATCTAAAAAGTATTTGAATGATATATAAACATTATCAACATTTGTTAGCTTAGCATAGTCTATTTCTTCATTAATTTTATTTAAACATAAAGTAACTTTTACATCGTTTTTTTGCACTATACTTTGTTCTTTAAAATCTAATTTTAAATTTATCTGTTCCCTTTTAAATGATTCTAATAGTCTTTGTTCTAGTTCTTCTAGCCCTCTTCTTCTTATTCCATTCAAACTACTTATTGAAATAATTATATTGTCATCCATTTTTATATTAATATTTTCAATTTTAAAAATAGTATTTCCTGTTTTTGATAACTGTTCTTCTACTCTTTTACTTGTTATTCCTGTGTTATCTGCTTTTTGTATAGTATAATTTCCTGCTACTTTTACACTTATATTTGTAGCTATGTCTTGTAATTCTAATTTTATAACCTCATTTTTTCTTAGTTCTATACTACAATTTATTTTTCTTTTTATATTCTCTTTACTTATTTTTTGATCTATATCTTGATTTAGTTTTATAGAAACCGTTTTATAGACTTTATCTTTTGGTTTTATTTTTCCTTTTATTCTACCTATTGTTACTATTTGATTAACCTTTGCTGTTTTTATATTGTTATTTTCTTGCATAAGTTCAGAAATTTTGCAACTTGCATCTGCAATTGCTATGCTGTCACCTAAGTCTAAATCTTTGCTTAATTTTATTTTTACATGTCCCTTATTTGGATTATATGATATTACTTCTCCTAAAAGAGTTCCCATGTGGTTTGGTCTTTTAGTATACATCATCTTTTTACTAAGTTTACCTTTAAGATACCCTGTGCTAAATCCACCTCTATTAAATATTTGCATTAACTTTTCTCTATCTTCTTCATCTACTATATATTCTTTATTACTTTCTGCTAAATCAATATATTTTCTATAAATACTTGTTACTATTCCAACATATTCTTTTGATTTCATTCTACCTTCTATTTTAAATGATTTTACTCCTGCTTCTATAAGCTCTGGCAAAATATCTAATGTACATACATCTTTTGAACTTAAAAGATAACCTCTTTCTTGTTCTTCTCCATCTTTTAATAAGCTATATGGCAATCTACATGTTCCTGCACATTTGCCTCTATTTCCACTTCTTCCACCTATTAAGCTACTCATTAAGCATTGTCCAGAGTAACATATACAAAGTGCACCATGAATAAATACCTCTATTTCTATATTGGTATTTTTACATATATTTTTTATTTCTTCTATTGAAAGTTCACGAGCAAGTACACACCTTGAATAGCCTAGTTTTTCTATTTCTTTTGCTCCATCTAAATTATATATTGTCATTTGTGTACTTGCATGTACTTCAAGATTTGGAAACAGTTCCATTATTTTTTTAGCTAACCCTAAATCTTGCACAATTATTGCATCAATTCCTGCATTATATGCAAATTCTACTAATTTTAAAGCCTCTTCAAATTCATTGTTTTTTATTAATATATTTAATGTTAAATGTGTTTTTACATTGCGAAGTTTTGCATATTTAATTGCTTTTATTAGTTCCTCTTCTTTAAAATTTTCGTTATTTACTCTTGCATTAAATTTTTCTAGTCCAAAATATACAGCATTTGCTCCATTTTGTACAGCTGAAACTAAACATTCAAAATCCCCTGCTGGTGATAATAATTCTATATTACTCATTTATTTCATATCCTACTTCTTCTATTTTTTCTTTTAAAACTTTGTTATCTATATCTTTAGATAATTCTAAATCTACTTTTCCTGTTTTTAAATCTACCTCTACATTGTTTATTTCTTCTAATTTTAGTAATTCTTTTTTTACTGCATTTGAACAATGTTCACATTGCATTCCTTTTACATATATTGTTTTTGTCATGTTTTTCACCTCTTTTTTTATTTTAAATTTTCTTAATGTTAATGCATTTGTTACAACACATATTGAACTTAAACTCATTGCTAATGCTGCTATCATTGGATTTAATAATATTCCAAATGGTTTATATAATACTCCACAAGCAAGTGGTATCCCAATTGTGTTATAGAAAAATGCCCAAAACAAGTTCATTTTTATGTTTTTTATAACTGATTTGCTTAATTTTAGTAAATATACTACATCTTTTAAATTGCTTTTTATTAAAATAACATCTGCTGCTTCTATTGCGACGTCCGTACCTGCTCCAATTGCAATTCCTACATTTGCTCTTGAAAGTGCTGGAGAATCATTTATTCCGGTCTCCTATCATTGCAACTATTTTACCTTGTTCTTGTAAGTTACGTACTTTACTTTCTTTCTCTTGTGGTAAAACTTCAGAAATTATATTATCTATTCCTACCATCTTTCCTATTGCTTGTGCAGATGTTTTATTATCTCCTGTTAACATATATGTTTTTATTTTCATATCTTTAAAGTTTTTTATCGCTTCTATACTTGTTTGTTTTACAGTATCAGATATTGCGATAATTCCTAATAAATTTTTACTATCAGATACAAATATTACTGTTTTTGCTTGTTCATATAATTTTTGATATATATGTTTTTCTTCTAAAATTTCAATATTATTCTCTTGCATTAAGATTTCGTTTCCTACAAGATACATATTGCTATTAATGTTTGCTTTTATTCCTTTTCCTTCTATTGCTTCAAAATCTTGCACATCTAAAAGTTCAATTTCTTTTGTTCTTTCCAATATAGCTTTTGCAATTGGATGCTCAGATTTTGACTCTATTGACCCTACTATTTTTAGCAATTCATTTTCTTGCATATTGTTAAATACAAATATATCATTTACTTGTGGTTTTCCTATTGTTATTGTTCCTGTTTTGTCTAAAACTATTGCATCTATTGAATGTGCTAATTCTAAGCTTTCTGCTGATTTTATTAGTATTCCGATTTTCTGCAGCTTTTCCTGTACCTACCATAATAGAAACTGGTGTTGCAAGTCCTAAGGCACAAGGGCAAGATATTACTAAAACTGATATTCCAATTGAAAGTGCAAATTCAAATGAATATCCTAATAATAGCCAAATAACTGTTGCAATTACTGCTATTATGATTACGATTGGTACAAATACTCCGACTCACTTTATCTGCTAATCTTCCAATTGGTGCTTTTGAAGCACTTGCCTCTTCCACTAATTTTATTATTTGAGATATTGTTGTATTTTCTCCTACCTTTTCTGCTCTAAATTCTATTACTCCGTTTTTATTAATACTGCCAGAAATCACTTTACTTCCAATCTCTTTTTTTATTGGAACATGTTCTCCTGTAATACTTGATTCATCAATATATGTTTGTCCTTTTACTACTACTCCATCTACTGCAATTGTCTCTCCTGGTTTTACAACAATTATATCTCCTACTTTTACCTCTTCTATTGAAACTTCTACTTCTTTTTTTTCTTTTAAAATTGTAACTTTTTTAGGAGTTAAATCTAACAACTTATTAATTGCATTTGATGTTTTTTCTTTTGCTTTTGTTTCTAAATATTTTCCAAGTGTTATTAAAGTTAATATCATTCCTGCAGATTCGAAATATAAGTTCATTGCATAGCTATTTTCGCCTTGCCATATTTTATATATTGAAAAAATACCATATGCAATTGAAGCGAATGACCCTATGGCAATTAAAGAATCCATATTTGGTGTTTTTTTTATTAATGCTTTAAAACCAGACATGTAATATTTTCTATTTACAAACACTATTGGTGCAACCAATATTAATTGTGATATACTAAATAAAAGTAGATTGTTATGAAGTATATGTGGTAATGGTAAATTTACCATATGTCCCATTGCTACATACATAAGAGGTATTAGAAATACAAAAGATATTATTACTCTATGTTTCATTTTATCTAAATTACTTTTATTTTGTCCACCTTTAGTATTTGCATCATATCCTATACTTTGCACTGCTTTTATAATATCTTGTTCTGTAATAGTTTTTTTATCAAAATCTACTATCATATTGTTATTCACTAGGCTAACATTTACGCTATTTACACCATTCTGTTTTGATACTATTCTTTCTATATGATTACTGCATGCACTACAAGACATACCAATTATATTAAACTTTACTTTCAACTTTTTCCTCCTGTTTACTTCTATTATTAACTAATTTTATATTTTATATAAGGTAATGTCAATTGTATTGTTCTGTATTTAAAAAGTTCATTACTAAATCTATTATCACACTCTTCTCTTTTGGATTTGATTCTGCTATCAACAAAGTCAATGCTGCTAGTGTATTGTTATCAATAATTTGTTTTCCATTTTTATATAAAATCTTATAAAAATTCAAAAAATATATAAATAGTGTTGCTGCTATTCTTTTATTACCATCTGTAAAAGTATGGTTTTTTACTATTAAATATAAAAAGTTTGCTCCTTTTTCTTCTATGCTTTTGTATATATCTTGTCCATCAAAGCTTTGATAGATATTGCCTATAATTGATTCTAATCCTCTATCTCTTTCAATCGCAAACAAAGTACTTTCTTCATTAAATTTAAGTTTATTTATTATCTCTATGCATTGTTTATACTCTATTTTTCTATTGTCTATATTTCCATTTATCTTTTTTAGTGTCTTGTGATCATATTCATCTAATAAATTTAATGCTTTTGAATATTCTCCTATTACTTTTAATATTTCTTTTGCATCATTATTTTCTAATCTTTCATCTATACGATTTGCTATATCTATTAATTTTATTGTCTTTTCTAAATATTCTAACCTTTTTTGATTTACTGCATTTCCTTTTATCATATAGTCCTTTAAGATTTTATTTGCCCATTGTC
>CALYZR010000040.1 GCA_945610215.1 uncultured Clostridium sp.
GTAAAAAAAAATTAATACAAACTACCCAATTTATGGATAAAAATATGAGAAAATACATGAATGCAACAGGGCAACAGTCTATTCCAGAATATGCAAAAACAGGATTAGATATGGCAAATCTTTTCGGAGTTACTCAAAATGGAGATAAAGTGGACTATAGTAAATTCTTTTCAACAGATGACAAAGTATTATGTTTTGATGATCTAGAAAGAGCAAATGTAGATGTTATAGACATTCTTCGGATATATAAATAATTTTGTTGAGCATGATCATATAAAAACAATCATAATATGTAATGAAAAAGAATTATCAACAAAATTAAAAAGTACAAATCTAGAAATGAAAACTTTTATAGCAACATATCTTCTCGACAAAGAGGGGGATTTATCTAAAACAGATAAACCAATGGTAGAAAAAATACAAGATAAAATAGAATATGTATTTGATAAAGCAAATGACTATGAAAGAATAAAAGAAAAATTAATAGGTGAAACGTTTGAATATGTTCCAGAGTTTAGTTATATAATAAATGGAATATTAATGAGATACGAAAATGATCCAGAATTAATTAGATTCTTAAGAGAAAATACAAATTATATAATATCAACATTTAATAAAAGTGGAACAAGAAATTTAAGAATTTTAAAACATGCATTAAATGATTTTAAAAAGATATATGAAATGGTTAACAAATATTATCCAAATACAAATTATAGAGTTTTACAAACAATGCTAATATTTACAATAGCAATATCTTTTGAAATTAAAGCAGGAAAAATAACAAAAGATAAATTTATAAACATAAAAGATAACGAAGAATATAAATCAATATTGGTATCATCAAGAGTCCTAATGGATAATAGGCAATTTTACATTAAAGAATTTGATAATAACTATTATTATAATTTTAAATCAGAATATCGTTTCTTTAAATTTATAGAAATGTATGTAAGAACAAGAATTTTTGATATGAAAACTTTTAAGAAAAATATGGAAACAATCATAAATACAATAGATACAGAGAAACTTCCAGGGTATAAAAGATTGCTTACAGAAGAGTATTGGAAAATTTCTGATGACCAATTTCCAGGAGTAATAGAAGAAGTGATAGAGGATGTAAAAGCTGGAAATGTCAAATTATTAGATACAGTAAAATTGTTTATATATTTTACTTATTTTATAAACAAAGGATTAATAAAATATGATATGAAAACAATAAAAACAATATTTTTTAATGGAATGAATGCAGCAGCATTAAATTCTGACTATAGTGCAAATGCGGAAAAAGAAATAGACGATATTATAATAGGAGAAAAAACGCCAGAAATAGAAGAAGTTTTAGCACATTTCTATATGTTAAATACAACACTAAAAGATAAAATGTATATAGAAAAAGCAGAAGAAATATTTAAATGTATTCCAATGAAAATGGAAATGTTTTATGAAAGATTTGATAAAGAATGCATGGATATACCAATTTTTAAATATTATGATGCATATCAAATGTTCCAAAGGCTTTCTTGTGCAAGTAATGAAGATATTGTAACAATAAAAGAAAAATTATTAACAAGAGCTGAAAAATATTCAAAAGAAATAGAGCCAGAAATGAAACAAATGAAGAAATTAAAACAAGTTATAGAAGATTATGTTAAAGGCAAAGAAATAGGAATAAAAATAGTTATGCTTAAAGAATTTGCAAATGACATAGGGACTATCTTAGAAAAATATAAATAACTATAAGGAGGATAAAATGGAGGAACTAGAATTAGATTACTATTTTAAAGAAATGAATGAATTTAGATTTAAAGATGTATTTAAAGATTGCAAATATCCATGGGAAGCATTAAAAAATATAAATAATTATATAAAAGAATTTATGAATAATGAAAACATGCAAATTAATAAAGCTGATGTTGGGGAGTTTTGTTCAATAGAAGGACCATATTTTATAGATGAAGGAACTAAAATACATGCGAATGTAACAATACAAGGACCTGTATTAATTGGAAAAAATGTAGAAATTCAATCAGGAGCTTTAATAAGACCAGGTTCAATAATAGGAGATAATTGTTGTGTAGGACACGCATCAGAAGTAAAACATTGTATATTACAAAACAAATCAAAAGTTGCAAGTCTAGCTTTTGTTGGAGACACTATTCTTGGCAAATCAACAAGAATAGGAAGTGGGACAATACTTGCAAATAGAAGATTTGATCAAGCTAATATAAAAGTAAAATTAGATGGTAAAGTAATAGATACTGGTTTAGATTTCTTTGGAAGTATAATAGGAGATAGCTCAAGGACGGGAGCAAATTCCACAGCTGTACCAGGAACATTTATAGGACCATACACATGGATACTTCCTACAGTTCAAGTAAGAGGATTTGTTCCTGCAGAAAAAAGAATATTTCCAAAAGTAGAATATATGATAACAGAAAATCCCAAAGTGGAATTAAAATAAAAGTAGAGGTTGTCTCAAAATAGAAACATAAAGAGAAATTCTTAATTTAAGAATTTCTCTTTTTTCGATAAAACTTCCTAAAATTCATTGAAGGAAAAAATTTCCAAAAACCGTATATATATTGTGTAAGAGAATATAGAAGGTTGACATCACCAGATGCCAAGTAGGGACATTGCTCTCAAACGAAGACTATCTTCGAAGAAAGCTTTGTCCCTATACATTAGAAAAGGAGGAAATACAGATGATAAGTGAATATAAAAAGTTGGACAAGTTATTAATTTTGAAAATAACAGAAGAGATTGATCATCATACAAGTGAAAAAATAAGAAAGAGAGCAGATTATGAAATACAAATACATATACCCAAAAAAGTGATTTTTGATTTTGAAAAAGTTACGTTTATGGATAGTAGTGGAATAGGAATGATAATAGGAAGATATAAATTAGTAACTATGTTCCGGAGGAACAGTATCATTAATTAATGTTAAACCAACAGTGAAAAAAGTATTAGAAATGTCAGGAGTTCTTAAATTAATACCAATAGAAGAAAATGAAAATATAGGAGGAAATGATTTTGAAGAATGTGTATGATAATGAAATGAAATTAGAATTTTCAAGTAAATCTAGTAATGAGGCTTTTGCAAGAATTGCTGTAGCAGCATTTGCTGCACAGTTAGATCCTACAATAGAAGAATTAGCAGATATAAAAACGGCAGTTTCAGAAGCAGTAACAAATTGCATAATACATGGATATGAAGAACAAGAGGGAATAATAAAAATAGAGTGTAGATTATTTGCAAATTCAATAGAGATAATAATATCAGATGAAGGAAAAGGAATTGAAGATATAAATAAAGCCAAAGAACCACTATATACTTCGAAACCTAATTTAGAAAGATCAGGTATGGGTTTTACAATAATGGAAAGCTTTATGGATGAGATGAAAGTCGAATCTATTTTGGGAATAGGAACAAAAATAACAATGAAAAAAATATTAGAACAACAAAGGAGCGATTTATGTACGAAATAGATTCAGAAGAAATTTTAAGAGCGCAAAACAATGATAAAGATGCTATGACAAAAATAATTAAAATAAATTCTGGATTAATATGGAGTATAGTAAAAAGATTTTTAGGAAGAGGATATGATAAAGAAGAATTAGAACAAATTGCTTATATAGGATTTATAAAAGCAATAAAAGGATTTGATGTTTCATTAGATTTTAAATTATCTACATATGCTGTTCCTTATATAATAGGAGAAATAAAAAGATTTATAAGAGATGATGGAGCAATAAAAGTAAGTAGAAGCATAAAAGAATTATCTGCAAAGATAGGACAACTTCAAAGAGAGTATCTTATAAAAAAAGGTAAAGAAATTACAATAGAAGAACTTTCTAAAAAATTAAGTGCAGAAAAAGAAGATATTGTACTGGCATTAGAGTCACAAAAAAGTATTGAATCAATAGACAAAAATGTATATGAGGATGAAAGTGGAGAAAGTAAAATATCTAAGATATCTAATCAAAAAGATGAAACAAATATTTTGATAGATAAGTTATGTATAGAAGAATTAATAAATAAACTTGAAATAAGAGATAAAAAAATTATTTTACTTAGATATTATAAAGGTAAAACACAAACAGAAGTAGCAAAATTATTAGGAATAACACAAGTTCAAGTTTCAAGATTAGAAAAAAGAATATTAAACGAAATGAGAGAGAAAATAATAAGTTAGTAAGGTGTAAAAATGAAAAAAATAATAATATATATTATTTCTTTTGTTTTAATCTGTTTTATAATTCCGATTATATTTACTAATAACTTTAAAATAAAAGAAGTTAAGGCAGATAATAAAGAAGAAATTAAAAATGATGAAAACATGTCATATGACTATGGAAAATATAATAAGGTAAAATTACTTCATAGCAGTACAGGTGAGATAGAAGAATTGGATTTGGATGAATATTTATATGGAGTGGTATCGAGCGAAATGCCTGCAAGCTTTGAACAAGAGGCGTTAAAAGCTCAAGCAATTGTTGCAAGAACATATACAATATATAAAATTGTAAATAAAGACAAACATGAAGATGCAGATATTTGTGATGATTCTAAATGTTGCCAAGCATGGATTTCAAAGGAAGCAAGATTTGAAAAATGGAACGAAAATGAGAGAGAAGAAAATTGGACTAAAATTGTAGATGCAGTAGATAGTACAAAAGGAAAGATTATAACATATGAAGGAAAACCAATTAATGCGCTTTTTCATTCAAATAGTGGAGGAAAAACAGAAGTTGTAAGTAGTGTTTGGGGAGGAAAAGATGAACCATATTTACAATCTGTAGAGACAAGTGGAGAAAGTAATTATAGTCAATATAGCTCAGAAGTAAATATAACAAAAAATGAATTTATAGAAAAAGTAAAGCAGTATCATAGTAATTTGGAGATAGATTTTTCGAAGGAAAAACAGATTGAAGTACTTGAATACACAGAGGGACAAAGGATAAAAACAATAAAAATAGGAAATTTAGAGTTGTCTGGCACAGAAATAAGAAATATATTTGGACTAAAATCAGCAAAATTTGAAATAAATGTAGAAGGTGAAAATATAAAATTTAATGTACTTGGCTATGGACACGGAGTAGGAATGAGTCAAACTGGCGCAGACAGTATGGCAAAGGAAGGAAAGAATTACGAAGAAATAATAAAACATTATTATACAGGTGTGGAAATAGTAAATCTTTAAATGAATAAATTTCAAAAATAAGGAAATAATCTTACTAATGATAAATATAAGGAGGCATGTAATGAGAAGAGGAAGAAGAGAACTAAGACAGAAAAATTATTCTAGAAATTTACTATTTTTAGGTGGAGGTTTTTTATTACTAATAATACTTATTTTTGTTATAACGTTGGTTATATATAATAACAAATTAAAAAACTCAACATATAGCACATTAACAGCAGAAAAAATTGCAGAACTTGTACCAAATGAAATTGAAGGTAGTGATGAAAAAATAGAACAAGCAAGTACAGATATAGGAAAGACAATAGAAGATGCAATAAATACAATGGAGAAAAATATAGAAGAAAAAGAAAGTGAAAACAAGATAGAAGAAGTAAACACAGAAAATATTGCTAGCACACAAATAATAACTGAAAAAACTACTAATAACGAGGAACCAATAGTAACTAAAGATCCAGAATTTTCAATTCCAGTAGAAGGCGAAATTATGAGAGATTTTGCAAAGGATACATTAATATATTCAGAGACGTTAGACGAATGGCTTACTCATTTAGGAATAGATATAAAGGCAGATAGAACAACAGTAGTAAAATCAGCAGAAAAGGGAAAAATAACTGCAATAAAAAATGATCCAAGATATGGACTTACAGTAATAATAGAACATGTAAATGGATTTAAAACCGTATATTCTAATTTACTTACGACAGAATTTGTATCAGAAGGAGAAGAAGTAGAAAAAGGACAAAGCATTGGAACTGTTGGAAATTCTGCATCATTTGAAATATGTGATGAGCCACATCTGCATTTTGAAATTTTAAAAGATGATGTAAATGTAGATCCAACAATTTATTGTAAGTGAGAAAAAAGGGAAGAGCCCTTTTTTCTCACTTGACACAACAATAAAAATAATATATAAATTATAAAAGAAAAATAAATTATAAAAAAGAGAAAATGAAATGAAATATATAATAATGTATGTAATAATAATAAATTTAATAGCATTTTTGGCAATGTATATAGATAAGAGAAGAGCTAAAAAAGGAAGATGGAGAATAAAAGAATCAACTTTATTTACACTTGTATTACTTGGTGGTGGAATTGGAGGAATTGCTGGAATGTATGTATTTAGGCATAAAACTCAAAAAATGCAATTCGTAATTGGGTTTCCAGCAATATTAA
>CALYZR010000041.1 GCA_945610215.1 uncultured Clostridium sp.
AATAATAGTTAATATATTAAATGAAATAAAAATAAAGACAAAAAAATTTAATGGAATTAATGTTAACTACTACAAGGCTTATATACCTAAAAATTGTAAGGTGGAAGGCTTCCCCAAAAATATAATATATGAAAGTATGATTTATAACTACAATTACGAAGAAGCTAGAAAAGATATAATTAATAATAGAATTAGAATTAGTAAATTAATTGGAATTAATGGAGAAATTTCGGAAAATGAATTTTGAAAAACTTAAAATATAATACTTGACAAAAATAAAATTGTAGAGTAGTATAATGTATTAAATAATATTTTAAAGGAGAAATGCCAAATGGAAGAAAAAGAAGTATTATTAACACAAGAAGGATATGATAACCTAGAAAAAGAATTAGAATATTTAAAAACAGAGAAAAGAAGTGAGATATCAGAACGTATTAAAGTTGCGTTAGGATTTGGAGATTTATCGGAAAACTCTGAATATGATGAAGCAAAAAATGCACAAGCTTCAAATGAAATTAAAATAGCAGAATTAGAAAATAAATTAAGATATGCAAAAATAATAGATGAATCTGAAATAGATACAAAAACAGTTCAAGTTGGAAATAAAGTTAAAGTTTTAGATATGGAATATGACGAAGAAGTTGAATATACAATAGTTGGCTCAACAGAAGTAGACTTATCACAAAATAGAATTTCAAACGAATCACCAATTGGAGCAGCTTTAGTAGGTGCCAAAAAGAACCAAGTAGTAGAAGCTCAAACACCAGGGGGAGTAGCAAAATTTAAAATCTTAGCAATAAAAAAATAGATTATTTTACCATTTTATGTAGACAAAACCTCTCAAAAGTAGTATAATAGTATTGTTAAGTAATAAAACACAAAGGTAATGAATAAAATACTATGGAAAAGTATAAGGGAGGAAACAAAATTGATTACAAATTACACAGAAAATAATTACCTAGTTTTAATAGGTAAAATTATTAGCGATAAGACATTTAGTCACGAAATTTATGGAGAAAGCTTTTACGTATTTAATTTAGAAGTACCACGTTTAAGCGGAAATGAAGATATTATACCAATTACAATATCAGAGAGATTAATAGCAAACTTTGATTTAACAATAGGTAGAAAAGTTGTTATAGAAGGGCAATTTAGATCATATAACAGCTACGAGAACGAAAAAAACAGATTAGTGCTAACTGTATTTGCAAAAGATATTATTGATTACAAAGAAGAACAAGAAGAAAATGTTTCAAATGAAGTTGTTTTAAATGGATATGTTTGTAAAAAACCAATATACAGAAAAACACCATTTGGTAGAGAAATAGCAGATATATTAGTAGCAGTTAATAGAGCATATAATAAATCAGATTACATACCATGTATTGCGTGGGGAAGAAATGCTAGATTTTGTGAGAATATGGAAGTCGGAACAGAAGTAAAAGTAATAGGTAGAGTTCAAAGCAGAACTTATGAGAAAAAGTTTGAAGATGGAAGAATAGAAGAAAGAGTTGCATATGAAGTATCAATAGGAAGCTTAGAAATAATAAAAAAAGATGAAAATAGCAACCAAAGCGAAGAAGCAGAAGCAATTTAAATATTAACAATACAGGAAGAACAGCAATAGCTGTTCTTTTTTATAATCATTTTAAAATTTGTATTGTAAGAAAATGTTAAATATGATATTATAGCAATAGAAAATTACTATTTAATAATAGAGGAGAAAAAATGGAAAAAGAAAAAAAGACAATAAATAAAAGTTCAATAAGATTTACAATAATGGCTATTGTATTAATTGCAATTTTTTGCTTTTCAATATCACCAGTAACATTACAAAATGATACATTTTATACAATAAAAATAGGAGAACATATAATCCAAAATGGAATTGATATGAAGGATCCATTTTCTTGGCACGAAAACTTAAGATATACGTATCCGCATTGGTTATATGATGTAGGAATATATTTAATATATAACATTGGTGGACAAGTGGGTATTTATATTTCAACAATAGTATTAAGTATAATCCTTGGAATTACAATGTATTTAGTGAATACAAAATTTACTAAAAATAAGCTAACATCATTTATACTTACAATAGGGGCAATGTATTTATTGAGAAATTATATAGCTGCAAGAGCTCAACTTGTAACATTTATATTGTTCTTACTTACAGTATATTTTATAGAAATGTTTTTGGAAACTAAAAAGAAAAGATACGCAGTAGGGCTAATAATCATACCAATAATTATTGCAAATGTTCACTTGGCAGTATTTCCATTTTATTTTGTACTATATTTGCCATATATAGTAGAATATATGATATACATTCTTTCAAATTCAGAAATTATAGTAACTACAGCTAGAATAAATAAATTACAAAAAAAGATATTAAAAGTAACAGATGAAGAAGAAATACAAAAAATAAGGGATGAAATAAATAGATTAGAACAAAAAAATGAAAAAACTATAAAGAAGAAAGAAAAAATAAAAGCAAATCCATATAAAATAAAAATTAGAGAAAACGACAACGTAAAAGCTTTAATAATTATAATGATTATATGCTTGTTTACAGGATTACTTACACCACTTGGGACAACACCATATACTTATTTAATAAAAACAATGCAAGGAACAACGACACATAATATAAGTGAACATTTGCCACTAACACTTGTACAAAACTTAGAATTTATGTGTGCATTAATATTTTTTATAGCAATATTAACATTTACAGATACTAAAATAAGGTTAAGAGATTTGTTTATGTTAGGAGGTTTAATATTTCTTACATTTTATACAAGAAGACAATTTTCAATGTTTACATTGATATGCGTGATAATTTTAAATAGATTAATAAATGAAATGTTTGATAAATATGATCCAGAAGGTTGCCAAAAAGCAATAAATAAAATGACAACAATAACTGGAATGATAGTTACTATTTGTTTGGTATTAACAATAAGTGTAATACAATATAAACCTAAAATGAAAAATAATTTTATAGATGAAAATTCATATCCAGTAGAAGCAGCAACATATATATTAGAAAATTTAGATGTAAGCAATATAAGATTATATAATGAATATAATTATGGAAGTTATTTATTATTTAGAGGAATACCAGTATTTATAGATTCAAGAGCAGATTTATATTCACCAGAATTTAATCCAGGAGTAGAAGTGTTTAATGATTATATAAATATTTCTGGAATGAATATAGATAACATAGAAGAAAAATTAGATGGATATGGAATAACGCATATGTTAATGTACAAAAAATCAAAATTAAAAAGATTTGTAGAACAAAACACAGAAAAATACAAATTACTTTATGAAGATGATAATTTCTGTTTGTTTGAAAGAAAACAAGTAAAAGAGAGTGTATAATGAAAGATAAAAAAATTAATTTTCTAATAATAATTACAATAATTGCAATATTGCTAGACCAAACTATAAAGATAATTATAACAAATAAGCTATTTAATTCTAGTATATTAGTGATTCCACACGTATTAAAACTCACATACACACAAAACACAGGAGCAGCTTTTGGGATTGGTAGTAACAGCACATCAATGTTTGTTGCAGTAAATGTAGTTATAATAGGGTTAATCATATATTTTATATTTTCAAAAAAAGAAGAAATAAGTAGGCTAATATTAATTGCACTTCATTTGATAGTTGCTGGAGGAATTAGCAATTTAATAGATAGAATAATAAGAGGATTTGTAATAGATTATATAGATATATCACCATTAATAAGATATCCAGTATTTAATTTAGCTGATATTTTTATAGTTGTAGGATGCATAATTATAGCAATTTCCTTAATAAAAGATGTAATACTAAAAAAGAAAAATATAGGAGAATAAAATGCAGAAATATAAAATAGGACAAGAAGAACAAAATATTAGACTAGATAAAATAATTGCAACTATAGATGATAGTATATCTAGAACTAGTGTGCAAAGACTTATAGAAGAAGGAAAAATACTTGTAAATAAAAAACAAGAAAAGCCTTCGTATAAAGTTATGCAAGGAGATATTATTGAAATAGAGAAGGAAAAGCCACAAGAAATAGATTTAAAACCACAAGAAATACCAATAGATATAATTTATGAAGATAAAGATATTTTAATAATAAATAAAGCAAAGGGAATGGTTGTACATCCCGGAAATGGTAACCCAGACGGAACGCTAGTAAACGCAGTTATGGCAAAATGCAAAGACAGTTTATCTGGAATAGGGGGAAAAATAAGACCAGGAGTAGTTCATAGAATAGATAAAGATACCTCACGGACTAATAATAATTGCAAAAAATGATAAAGCACACATTAATGTTAGTGAGCAAATAAAAAATAGAAAAGTAGAAAAAACATATATTGCATTAGTTAGAGGGGATGTTAAAGAAAATCAAGGAATAATTGATATGCCGATTGCAAGAAGTACAAAAGACAGAAAGAAAATGGCAGTTGACAAAAATGGAAAAGAAGCAATTACTGAATTTAAAGTACTTAAAAGATATAATGGTTATACATTATTAGAAGTAAAAATAAAAACAGGAAGAACCCATCAAATAAGAGTACATATGGCAGAAATAGGTTATCCAATAGTAGGAGATTATACATATTCAAATGGAAAAAATCCATTTGGAGTAGTAGGACAAATGTTACATGCAGAAAAACTAAAGTTTATACATCCAACAACAAACAAAGAAGTAGAATTTGAAGCACCATTACCAGAATATTTTGAAAATGTATTAAAAGAATTATATATAAAATAAAGAAGGAAATTTTATGGAAGAGATTAGACTACAAAAATATTTAGCAAATAATGGTGTTGCCTCAAGAAGAAAATGCGAAGAACTAATCAAGCAGGGCAGAATAAAAGTGAATGGCAAAATATTTACAGAACTAGGAACAAAAATAGAGCCAAATAAGGATATAATAGAATATAATGGAAAAGCAATAAAAAATACAAATACAGAGCATACATATATACTATTGAACAAGCCAATAGACTATGTTACAACTGTAAAAGACCAATTTAATAGAAATACAGTATTAGATTTAGTGAAAACAAATAAAAGATTAGTACCAGTTGGTAGATTAGATATGTATACATCAGGAGCGATAATACTAACAGATGATGGAGATTTTGTATATAAGATAACACATCCAAAACATGAAATACCAAAAACATACAATGTTACAGTAGCTGGAGAAGTTTCAAGCGAAGATGTAGAAATATTAAAAAATGGTGTTGATATAGGCGATTTTGTAACAAGCAAAGCAGAAGTAAAAATACTAAAAATAGATGAACAAAAAAATGTAAGTAGATTGCAAATAACAATACATGAAGGAAAAAATAGGCAAGTTAGAAGAATGTGTGAGGCAATAGGAAAAAAAGTAATTAGTCTTCATAGAAGTAAAATAGGAAACTTAACAGTAAAAGATTTGCCATTAGGTACATGGAGATACTTAAATAAAAAAGAAGTAGAAACACTATTAAATACTATTGAAAAAAAATAAACTTATATATATAATAAAATAAACAAAAGAAAAAGGAGAAAACTATATGGAATATGTACAAAAATTTATTCCAGAAGGTTGGGAAGAAAGCACAAAAGCATTTTCGTTAGATGAACTAAATAAATTATCTGCAACTGGAGACATATTGCAAGCAAAGGTAACTAAATGTGATAGTAATTATAATCTATATTTAGATTTAGGAAATAATATAACAGGTGTTATACCAAGAGAAGAGATTGAAGCAGTAAATATAGATGAAACTGGATTTCCAAAGCCTAATATATGCACAAGCAAAGTAAACAAAATGGTTCAGTTTAAAGTAAAAGATATTACTAAAAATGATACAGTAATACTTTCCAGAAAAGCAGTAGGAAAAGAAGCTATAACTTGGGTAAAAGATGAACTAAAAGAAGGAATGTGCGTATATGGAATAGTTAGAAATATAAGGCCATACGGAGCTTTTGTGGAAATAGGTGGAGGAATAGTTGGACTAGTTCATATAGAAGACATATCTGTTGCAAGAATAAAATCACCATATGAAAGGTTCAAAATTGGACAAAAAATTAAAATTATGATAAAATCAATAGATAGAAAGACAAATAGAGTAATTCTTACATATAAAGAACTGCTTCGGAACATGGCAAGACAACATAAAAGACTTTAAAGAAGGTATGAAAGTAAAAGGAATAGCAAGAGAAGTAGAAAAGGCTAAGAATGGAATATTTGTTGAATTAAGACCTAATCTTGTGGGATTAGCAGAATATAAGGAAGGTAT
>CALYZR010000042.1 GCA_945610215.1 uncultured Clostridium sp.
CTTTATTGTTGAAATTTTATTTATTACTTTATTTCTTTCTTCTTTTTTATATTTTCTAATTTCCAATATATTATCTATTTTAGTAACATATTTTATTATTTCAACTGCTTGTTCATCTGATAATTTTTTTGAAATAAATAATTTATCAATTTTTTCATTTTTGGAATCCAATATAAATTCACTAAATTTTTTTATTGCCTTTCTTTCTTCTATATCAAATTTAGATAATATATATTCTCTTTCTATTACAAATGGTTTATTCATATATTCTCTGAAACTACTCCATTTATAATCTTCTGTTTTGCATATTCCTGCTTTTTCTGGATTTCTATGTATATATCTTATTAACCTCATTAGATATATATCATCATATACCACTTCACTTTTAAACCTTTCTTGATATAGATGTCCAACTCTTTTATATTTTTTATTAAACTCACTTGCATATTGTGATGTTACATCTCTCATGAAATCACTTATACTACTTTCTTTATCTTCGAATAGTATATGTACATGATTATCCATAAGACAATATGTATGTATTTTGCATTTTAATTTATTTTTGTAATAATACAATAAACGCAAGAATAGTTCTCTATCCTCGTCTTCTCTAAAAATAATATCTTTATTCACTCCTCTTATCATAATATGATAGAAGCCTGAAGCCATTATATTTCTTGCACATCGTGGCATTTTTCTTCTCCTCTCTATATTTATCCCCCTTTTTATAAAATGCCCCTGATAATTAATTTGAGGGAAAAAGGGGCCTGTCCCCTTTTTCCCTCACTTTTATTTCATGAATGTTTCGTATGTTCTGTATGCTTGATATATATCATATTTGCTTGTTACTTCGTATGGTGAATGCATTGATAATACTGGTACTCCACAGTCTATTACGTCTACTCCTTTGTTTGCTAGAATATAGGCTATTGTTCCGCCTCCTCCCACATCTACTTTTCCTAATTCTCCTATTTGATATTGTATATCATTTCTTTCTAACATTGCTCTTACTTGTGCTACGTATTCTGCGTTTGCATCTGATGCTCCAGATTTTCCTCTTGCTCCTGTGTATTTGTTTAGTCCTATTCCATGTCCTAAAAATGATGCATTATTTCTTTCTGATACGCTTGCATATATTGGGTCTAGTCCTGCGTCTACATCTGCTGATAACATTTTTGAATTACAAAATACTTTATCTAATTGATTTGGTCTATTTTCTGCTTTTTTGTTTAATAGCTCTGCTACAAATGTGTCAAATACATTTGATTCCATTCCTGTATTTCCCATGCTTCCTATTTCTTCTTTGTCTGCTAGTATACATACTGCTGTTTTTTTAGGATTATTTATATTTAATATTGCTCTTAATGCTGTAAATGCACATACTCTATCATCTTGTCCATATCCTGCTACCATGCTTCTATCAAATCCTAAGCTTTTTGCTTTAAATGCTGGTACTAATTCTAATTCTGAACTTAATAGGTCTTTTTCTGTTATTCCATATTTTTCATTTAGTATTTTTAAAATATTTAACTTTACTCTTTCTGTTACTTTTTCATCTCCATATGGAATACTTCCTATAAGTAGATTTAGGTCTTCCCCTGCTATTCCATCTTTTAATTTTTTCTCCATTTGGTCTTGTGCTAAGTGTGGAAGCAAATCTGTTATTGTAAATATAGGATCATCTTCGTCTTCTCCTATATTTATTCTTATTTTTTCTCCTGTTGTTTTTACTATCACTCCATGTATGCTAAGCGGAATTGTTGTCCATTGATATTTTTTTATTCCTCCATAGTAATGTGTTTTAAAATATGCAAATCCTGAATCTTCATATAATGGATTTGGTTTTAAATCTAGTCTTGGAGAGTCTATATGAGCTCCTACTATGTTTAGCCCAGTTTCTAATGTATCTGTTCCTATTACTGCAACATATACATTTTTTGCTCTGTTTATATAATATACTTTATCTCCTGGCATTAATGTTGGTTTTTCTCTTAAATCTACAAAACCGTTTCTTTGTAGTATTTCCTTGCTAAATTCTACGGCTTCTCTTTCTGTTTTGCATTTATTTAAGAAATAGATGTATTCGTTTCCAAATGTATCTATTCTTGACTTTTCTTCTTCTCTTAAGTTCTCCCATCCACATTCTTTTTTATTAAATAATTTTTCTTTTAACTCTTCATATTCTGACATAATCTCATGCTCCTTTCTTTTGTTTTTACAAATTATATCACAAGCATTTTTTTCATACAATATATACCAATAATTTTATTATATCTATTTTTTGCATTTATATGCACATAGAAATAGTCACAGTATTATAACTGTGACTATTTTGGAGTTAGTGGATATTATGAATATAATCCACTATGTTAAAGATAAATTCTGAATTCGTAGGTTTTTTCTTATTTTTATCATAAGAATTCCCAAAATATTCATGCATTAATTCCTCATCGGCTCTCTCACAACCAACTTCAACTGCATGTCTCATTCCTCTTTCAACACGGTCTGGAGTTGTGTTGAATTCACGAGCAATAAAAGGATATAACTCTTTTGTTATACTATCTATTGTGTTGTTAGTACAATAAATTATTGATTCACGTAGATAGTTATAACCTTTTAAGTTTGCTGGGATGCCAATTTCGCGAAGAATATTTGAAACAAGCTTTGTAAGACTATTATCCTGATTAGCTGAATCAAATTCATTTTGTTTTGCAATTGCATCATTAAGACTTTCTACAATTACTGAGCATATTTGTTCCGCTGTTATACCAGCCTCCCTTGTTTCTAAAACCTTTGCCCGTAATTCTTTCTCTAACATTTTTGACCCTCCAAAAAAAAATTTTTCAAGCATATTTATACTTGTATAATTATTATATTACATTTTACATAATTTGTCAATTTTAGTACTGTTTCTTTTGGTAATTATTTCCTTTTATATAAAAAGTTTAGTCATATATGCTGTAAATATTAATAATAATGTTGCTCCTTTTATCCTTGTTATTGTATTCTTTTTTCCTATAAAGTTAAATAGCCATATTAATACTGTTGAAATTGCTAATAATATTAAGTTATTATTAAATTCATTTGAAAATTCAAGTGGAGTTATTATTGCTCCTGTTCCTAATATTAAAAATAAATTTAATACACATGAACCTACTAGGTTTCCAACAGCCAAATCTGAATCTTTTTTTATTACTGCAAATATTGATGTTATTAGTTCTGGAAGTGCTGTTCCTATTGCTACTATTGTTAGTCCTATTACTCTTTCCGTTACGTTAAACATTTGTGCTATACTTGTTGCATAATCTACTACAAAATCACCACCATATTTTAATAATACTATTCCTATTATTATAAATATAATTGACGGAATTAGTTTTATTTGCTGTTTTTCTTTTAAATTTTTCTCTTGTTTATATGTTGTTACTATATCATTTATTTCTGTAATTATTGGATATAAGAAGTACAGTGCAAATAATATTAATAAAATTACTCCATCTTTTCTGCTTATTACCATTGGCACACTTCCGAAACATTCCTAAGCCCATAGTTAATACTAAAAGTGTTGCAAATAGTGATATTGGTATATGTATTTTTACAGCTTCTTTATCTATTTGTACTGGTCTTAATGTAGCCATTAATCCTAATATTAATAACAAATTACATAAATTACTTCCTATTGCGTTTCCTATAATCAAATCTGATGCACCTTTGTTTGCAGATGTTATTGTTATTATTAACTCTGGCGCAGATGTACCTAATGCTACTATTGTTAAACCTATTAGCATTTCTGGAATATGAAATTTTTTTGCAATATTAGTTGATCCTTTTATTAAAAAATTTGCACCTAATACTAATAAGACAAAGCCTATTATTATCATTAGTATTTTAAATAGCATAACATTCTCCTTTTTTATTTGATATTATACCCAAAAATATTATTTTTATCAATTAAAAAAAACTACATAATCACTTTAGCAATTATATAAAATTAAAAGGGGACAGACTTTTTTTGTCTATCCCCCTATTTTTATTTAATTTAAACTAGAATGGTTTATCCATCTTTGTTTATTTTTTTAGTACAAACTTTTTGATTAAGATTATTCCTACTCCTAGTATTACTAATGCTGATACTGAAATTATTGCTATTTGTACTGTTGTTAATTTGTCTTCACCTGTTGGTTTTGTAATTCTAAATGTCTCAGCCCAGAATTCGTCTTCTTCGTTATAATTTTCTAGTGTTTTCTTTATATCATAGCTATGTACATATGCTAAGTTTGCTGGTGTACTTTGGTCTCTTCTTCCTGCTGCGTTTGTATAGCGTGTTACTTGTGCTATATAGCTATCGTATACTCCACCATTTTCTATTTCTGATGCTGATAGACCTACTGAAACTACAAGTTTTTTAGAAGTATCATTATCATCTTTTTGTAATTTATCTGTTCCTTTTACGCTTGTTATTATTTCTTTTATATCTTCATCATTTTCTTGTAAATTTCCGTCTGTATCATAATAAGCATAATTTTTATTATCTCTGTCAGTTTTACTAAAGTCTGTTGTACTATTTACAAAGCTTACTTTTGGATTTAGCGTTTCTTGTAATTCCTCTACTGTTGCTAAAACAGAGGTTGGATTAAAATTATTTTTTGTATCTGTTTTACCTGTGTAGTAGAAGCCACTCAAATATTCTCCTTTTGTAAATCCTTTCGCTTTTATTTTGCCTTTAACAAGTCCTTCTAGTCCTCCTAAATAGTCTTGATAACTATTATAGACGTTACTATCAATCGTTCCTTTGTTTTCTTTATATGCAGTAATTAAGTCTTTAGATAAGTAATCCTCGTCACCTTCATTTTTTATTACATAAGTATATGTAATATATGCATCTGCACCTTGTGCTAATTCTGTTGTGTCTGTTTGTAAATACCAAGTTCCTCTGTTGCTTCTTCCTGATTTTATTGCAATTAATCCGTCTTGTTGTCCTTCTAGTGTTATTTCATTTTTATCAAGAATTTCATTGATATCTGCTGTTGCATTTGCTATTAAGTTTACTCCACTTGCTACTGGTTTTACTGTTAAACCTGTTATGTGCTTTTCTAATACTAATTTTGTTTTAGGCCTTTCCATTAAACCAAAGTTTACGTTCGCGAATTGAGTATTTGTAGTAGTTGGATTACTTCCATCAGCTACTGTTGTGTTATCACTTGTATTTGCTTGTGTATCTGCATCTACTGGCATTTTTATTTTTAGTGTTTCTGCACACATCCAAGTGTTTTCTAATACTTCTTTTAACCCTGCTGCATTTGTAGCTCCATCTAATTTAGCTAATTCTGCACCTTTTGTACCATTTACATCTACTGCATAGCTCATTACTTTTAATCTTCTTGCTTCGTTATCTACTGCTTTTGAGTTTCCTTCATTTAGAGATTCCTTATTGTACCATTCTTCATTATATTTATAATAAACATAAGTAGATTTGTAGTCTTCACCGTTATATTTTAATGTATTTTCTGTTATATCATAAGTTCTTCCATCGCCATATATAAATCTTACAATGTAGTTGCCTGGAATAATTCTCTCTGTGAATTTGTATTCGCCTGCTTCATTAGAAACATTATATGTTGGTCCTGGATATCCACTTGTTGCTGTTGTTTTTACTGTATTGCTTCCGGCTACTGTTTCTTGCCAAATGTATTCGTATTGTTTGTTATCAATTTCTACAAGCTCTATAAGTTGAACTATAACATCATTAACAGCTTGTTCTTCATCGTTTTGTTTTGAATTTTTATCAGAATCTTCAAATACTTTTCCAGAAATACTTCTTTCTGCTTCTTCTTTCTTAAACGTAATTACTATTCCGTTTGCTGTATCTGTATCATCTTCACGTCTATCTGTTAGTTTGTTTTCTCCTAAGAAAGTATTTCCTGGTGCAGAATCTGCATCTGCTAATCTACCTTCTGTTGTAGAGTATTCAACAATTTCTGCCACATTTGTATATTTGCTAGTATCGCTTGGTTCTTTAACAAAGCTACCATCATCATTTTTTCTTACTTTGAATGTTAATGTTATTTGTTTCTTTTCTCCTGCTGCTACGTTAATACCACTTATCTCTAACACATTATTTCCAATGTCTTTAACATTTCCGTCACTTTCCACATATTCATATCCTTCATCATAACTATATTTAACTTTATTTACTATAGCATTATGTTGTGTGCTTTGGTTATTTATTTGCAATATATATGTAACATATACTTGTAA
>CALYZR010000043.1 GCA_945610215.1 uncultured Clostridium sp.
TTCCGTGTTAATTCTATTTTTATTCTTTCGCCATCTTCTAACACTTCTGCTTTATATATTGTTCTTACACTGCTTTTACTACTTGTTCCGCTTGCCTTAAATGCAGCAAAATCATGTTCTCCTTCAAAATATTTTACTGCTTTTTTCATTTTTTCTACATCTAATTTTATTGGCATATGATATTCTAGATCTCTATATATTGCTGTTCCTTGTTTAGAATTATTTATTATATATCTATATGTTTTTTGTTTTGCATTATATCTTGAATGGAATCTTTCTTCTACTTCTACTGCTTCTTTTATTACTATGCTTTTCTTTAATTTTGAATTTAATGCATATGGGAACTTTTCTATTTCTATATTACTATTTGTTTTAAAATTAGCTATTTGTCCGCAGAGCATGTACTCCTGCATCTGTTCTTCCAGATGCGATTAGCTCTACTTCTTCTCCTGTAATTTCTCTAATTGCATTTTCTATTTCTCCTTGTATATTAGGCTTATTGGGTTGGCGCTGCCAGCCATTAAATTTTTTTCCATCATATTCTATTGTTAATTTTATGTTTCTCATTTTATTTCTCCTAAATTTAAACTTTACTGTTTACTTTTTGTAAAAATATGTCATAATAATTTTGTCACAAAAAGTGGTTGCCATCAGAAAGGTGCTTAAGAATACATCTCTATAGCTAGCAACGATGTGTTCTTTTTAAAATAAAAAGCAACAGTCGTTGCTTTTTATTTTTTTTCTTCTTGCTTTTTATTATTTTCTTTTAATTTTTCTTCTTTGTTTTTTTCTTTTAATTTTTTGATTTTTTCCTTTAGTTTTTTCTTTGGAACTTCTTCTCCAAATTTCTTTGTAACTATATTTTTTATTAATATTTGTCTTAATGCATCTTCTTTTACATCTACAATAAGTGTTCCATCTTTTGCAACTGATATTTTTCCAGTTTCTTCTGATACAACAACTACTATTGCATCAGATTCTTGGCTCATTCCGGCTGCTGATCTATGTCTTGTTCCTAATCCTTTTGATATACTTTTATCATCAGACAATGGAAGCATACATGCTGCTGCTTTTATTTTGTTTTCACTTATTATTACTGCCCCATCATGAAGTGGTGTTTTTGGATTAAATATGTTTACTAATAATTGTGGAGATATTTCTGCATTCATTATTATTCCTGTATCTGCTATATCTTGTAATTTTATATCTCTTTCTATTACAATTAACGCTCCTGTTTTGTTTTTTGCAAGTTCTGTTGCTGCTATTACTACTTTATATATATTTTCTTTTGTTTTTGTTCTTATATCTTTATCTATTCCAAAAAATCTAGTTAACTTACTTGTTCCGCAATTGTTCTAGTGCACGTCTTAATTCTGGTTGGAATATTATTATTAAAAATATTACACCATATGTCATAAATGATGTTAAAATATAGTTTAATATTCTAAAATCAAGTATTGAGCTAATTAATGTTGCTATTATTAGAAATGCTATACCTTTTATTAGTTGCCAAGCTCTTGTTTCTCTAACTATTTCTATTAATTTGACTATTAAAAATATTACTATTGATATATCTAGTATTAGTGTTACAATTTTTATTGGATTATTTTTTAATAATTCTAGATAGCTAGTTATATCTTGGCTAGTAATTTCTAATGTTTGTGAAAATAATGTATTTTTCATTTGTAATATCTCCTAAAATATTTTTATTCATTAATTTTATAGGTGAGCAAAGCCTCTGCTCGCCATTATAGCATATGTTTATTTTGCAATTAGATACCATATTAACGTAAATGCTATACTAAGTACCATTAATCCTGCTAATATTAATGCAATTATTTTAGTTATTAGTTTTTGTTTATCTATTTTCTTTTTTGCCATTTATATTCCTCTTTTCTTAAATTTGTATATTGATATACTACCACAATAAAATTTGTTTTTCAATTAATTTCACAGAAAATTTACAGAAAAGAAGAAATGCTAATTATAAATTAGCATTTCTTTGAGTATGATTACACTGTTACAATGGTAAGCCAATGTTCTTCCGAGCTATCAGGATCAATATAACCATTAAGGTATCCTGCTTTTCCCTTTCTCTTTAACAGAACTCTTGCACGTCCACAGCAGTTACAAGCATCATCATATTTCAATTCAGTAGCAAAGCTTCCATCTTTATTGATGAATGCATATTTACCACATAATTTTACTGGGGCAATTCCGTTTTCGAAGTCATTAGTCCACTCATATTGGCATGGAACAACTTCTTCTCCTTCTTTATTTATGAATCCCCAGTATTCCCCTTTCTGTACTGCTGCAAATCCTTCTCTGAAATTTCCTACAAAATCATACTGCTTCATTTTTTTCCTCCTAAAAATTTTTTTAACTTTAAGTATTTCCTCGCTGCAAAAGGAGTTTATAACTTTTGCATATTTATATTATACTACTGTTTACATAATGTGTCAATCTTAGCATTTCCTTATCTCTGCACCTAATACTTTTTCTGCATCTGCTATTACTTTGTTGAATATTCCTGTTACTTCGTCGTCTGTTAATGTTTTTTTGCTATCACTAAATGTTAATGAATATGCAATTGATTTTTTTCCTTCTTCTACATGTTCACCTGTGTATACATCAAATACTTCGATGTTTGTAAGTAGGCTTCCTGCTGATTTTTTTATTTGCTTTTCTATAACTGCTGATTCTAAATTTTTGTCTACAATAAATGCAACATCCTTTTTAATGCTTGGAAATTTTGAAAATTCTTTATATTTCATTTTCCCTACTTTTTTATCAAGTAATTTGCTTAAATTTATCTCCATTACATATATATCTTCCTTAGCTTATTTTGGATGTACTTTTCCCATAATTCCTACAACATCATTATTTACAGAAATTAATGCACTTTGTCCTGGATGCATTTCTTTTGGAAGTTCTTTATTGTTTATAAAACTATATCTTCCATTATATCCAAGGTAATCCAAAAGTTCTTCTGCTACACCTTTTAAAATATAGAAGTCTACATTTTTTGTATTTCCAATTCCTTCATAATATTTTCCAGACATAAGTACACATAGTTTTTCTTCTTCTATATAGTCTTCATTTACTTTTCCAAAGCCTTTTCCTATTTCAAATATTGATACATCTTTGTTGTTTCTTCCTAAATTGTAATTGTATATTTTTAAAAGTGATGGTATCATGCTATATCTTAGTGTATTTCTTTCTTCTGTTAATGGATCTAATAATTTTATTGGTTCAAAATTGTCTGTTGTAAATTTTGAAACTTCTTTATCATTAATTAAGATATATGACATTGTTTCGTTTAATCCTAAACCTATCATTTTATTTCTTATTTCTCTTGTTGTTTTGTCATATTTCCCTGTTCTTGTTGGGAGTACAGGTAGTTTCCCCTCTATATTATCAACACCGTAAATTCTTCCTACTTCTTCTATTAAGTCCTCTTTTATAGATATATCCATCCTTCTTGTTGGTACAGTTACTGCAACATTTCTTCCATTTACTTTATATTCAAATCCTAGTTTTCTAAATACATCTAATGTAGCTTCGTCTGGAACTATTATTCCCAATAAATTATTTATGTCCTCAAAACTTATATCTATTTTTTTAGCTTCTTTGTTGGCTTTATCATAAACTACTGTTCCTTTTGCAATTTTTGCATCTGCATATTTTTCAAGTAAAGTACATGCTCTTTCTATTGCCATGTATGTTCTGTTTGGGTCTAATCCTTTTTCAAAACGATTACTTGCTTCACTTCTTAATATTTTTTTAGATGTACATCTTATTTTTACTCCATCAAATACTGCAGATTCTATTATAATATTTTTTGTATCTTCTTCAACTTCTGTTGAAAGTCCTCCCATAACTCCTGCTAAACCAATTGCCTCTGTTCCATTTGTAATAACTATATCTTCTTCGTCTAGTTCTCTTTCGATATTATCTAATGTTGTTAATTTTTCTCCATTTTTAGCCATTCTGACTAAGATTTTTGAACCTAATCTATCTGCATCATAGAAGTGAAGTGGCTGGCCTACTTCAAGCATTACATAGTTGCTTATATCAACTACATTATTAATTGGTCTTATTCCACTTGCTATAAGCCTATTTTTTATAAATGCTGGGCTTTCTTTTATAGTAACATTTAAAGCTTTTTTTGCTAAAAATAAATTACAATTTTCAGTTTCTATTTCTACATTAAAGCTATCATTTACATCTTCGTTTTCTTCATTATGTTTTAAGTCTATTTCTTTTACAGGTTTATCATATATTGCTCCTAATTCATATGCCATACCTAAAATGCTTAATAAATCTCCCCTGTTTGCTGTAAGTTCAAAGTCAGCTACTTCGTCATCTAATCCCATGAATTTAATTGGGTCTTCTCCTACTGGTGCATCTGCTGGAAGTTCATGTATTCCCGTTTTATCAGCTTCGCTTAAAAACTTTGATTCAATCCCAAGTTCTAATAATGAACACATCATTCCATTTGATTCTTGCCCTCTAATATTTCCTTTTCTTATTGTTATATCTCCTGGAAGTTCTGCTCCTACTTGTGCTACTATTACTTTTAATCCCTTTCTAACATTTGGTGCTCCACATACTATATCTAAAACTTCTTTTCCAATATCTACTTTACATACATGTAGATGGTCTGAATCTGGGTGCATTTCGCATTCTTTTACTTCACCTATAATTAATTTTGTGGCATTTACTAATTTCTCTGCACTATCATATTCATTTCCTACTCTTGTCATATCATCTGCTAGAGTTTCAATATCAACATCTATATCTACATAATCTTTAACAAAATTTTTACTTAACTTCAATTAGTCCACATCCTTTCTATCGAATTGATTTAAGAATCTTACATCATTTGTATAGAAATACCTTATATCTGTAATTCCATATTTAAACATTGCAAGTCTATCAAGTCCTGTTCCAAATGCAAATCCTGTATATTTTTCTGGATCATAACCATTCATTTTTAACACATTTGGATGTACCATTCCTGAACCTAAAATTTCTATCCAACCGCTTTGTTTACAAAGGTTACATCCTTTTCCTCCGCATTTAAAGCAACTAACATCAACTTCATAACTTGGTTCTGTAAATGGGAAATAACTTGGTCTAAATCTTAATTTAGAATTTTCTCCAAGCATTTTTTTAACAAATACTTCTAGAGTTCCTTTTAAATCTGCCAAGCTAATATTTTCATCTATTAAAAGTCCTTCTACTTGACCAAATTGATGTGAATGTGTTGCATCATCATCTCTTCTATATGTTTTACCTGGGCATATAATTCTAATTGGTTCTTTTTCTTCATTTGCCATCATTGCTCTTGCTTGAACTGCTGATGTTTGTGTTCTTAAAAGATGTTCTGGATCAACATAAAAGCTATCTTGCATATCTCTTGCTGGATGCCCTTTTGGAAGATTTAGTCTTTCAAAACAGTATTCATCAGTTTCAAGTTCTGGTCCATCTACTACATCATATCCCATTGATACAAATATGTCTTCTATTTCTTCTATTACTCTGTTTATAGGGTGTTTACTTCCTCTTTTTATTTTCGTAGCTGGTAAAGTAATATCAATTTTTTCTTTTTCTAGTTTTTCATTTAAAGCTTGTTCTTTTAGAACTTCTTCGCTTTCTTTAATTTTGCTTTCTAGACTATCCCTTACTTCATTTACTAAGCTTCCTACAATTGGTCTTTCTTCAGCAGATAAATCTTTCATTCCTTTTAGGACTGCTGTTAGTTCTCCCTTTTTTCCTAAGTATTTAACTCTTACATTATCAAGTTCTTGTAGTGTTTTACAATTTTCTATTTCTGTAAGTGCACTTTCTTTGATTTTAGCAATTTGTTCTTTCATGTAATCATCCTTTCTACACAAAAAATCGCCCTATATTGAATATAGGACGATTTTGACCGTGTTACCACCTAAATTTATTAATTAAAATATAATAATTAACCTCATTTTAACTATTAACGCTAGCACACGCTTATACCTACTATTAGTTCAATACAAGACCTAAAAAGTGAAATTTCGGATAAACTAGTATTAAATAGGCTTTCAGCCTTTGACCTATTCTCTCTTAAATACATTTTTGTTATCTTACTTTGCTTTTTCAAACGGCTTTATTTTTTCAACTCTGCTTAATATAATATCATATTTT
>CALYZR010000044.1 GCA_945610215.1 uncultured Clostridium sp.
CATAACATCATGTCTACATTCTTTTTCCCTTTTTGCAACTACATCATAATCAATGTTATTTAGATTTTCTTTCATTTCTTCTATTTGTTCATCTGTTATATCAATTCCTAGTTCTTTTTCTGTTTCTGCAAGTGCCACCCAAAGTTTTCTCCATGTTGAATATTTAGAATCACTTGACCAAATTTTGTTCATCTCTTTGCTTGGATATCTTCCTGCAAGTGGTGTTACATAAATTTCGTTATTCATTTTTCATTTTCCTTTCCATCTAAAATTATTTAATTAATTCTAACAAACAAGATTTATGAAATGTGATGTATTCTCATAAAGCTTTTAATCATCTCACTTATTATCTCATTCTATTATTACTAAGACTGTTTCTAATTTTGAAAAATCCACCGCTGTTTCCACAATCGCATATCTGTCTGTTATATTTTTTGATTCTATTATTTCTTTTATCTTACCTATTTGTATTCCTTTTGGATAAATTCCACCTAGTCCAGAAGTTTCTATTGTATCTTCTAATACTAAATCTGCATCTGTTGGAATATATATTAGTTTTAATGTATTACTGCTTCCGTAAAATTCCTCTTACAATTACACTATCTCTTGATGTCGTAATTGTAGCACTTATATTAGTAGATGGATCTATTATTGGCTGCACTTTTGCAGTATTTTCTGTTACAGATGTAATATAACCAACTAGCCCTTGCTCTGTAATTACTGGCATATCTACATCTATTCCACTTGATTTTCCTGCATTTATAACCATTGTTTCACTTAAATTGCTAACATCTTTATTTATTATATATGCTGGCACAGTTTTATATTCTGCATACTTTTCTGCCATATTTACATATTGCCTTAAAGTAGCATTTTCTGTTTTTATTATTTCTAATTCTTGTAACTTTTTTTGTAATTCATTATTTTCTTCTTTTAATTTTTCGTTTTCCTCATCTAACTTATTTATATTTTCAAAGAATGAATCATTTTTTGCAATTTTATTTTTTAGATGTGTTAATCCATTTTGTATAGGCATTACAAGCTTACTAAACAAATTCTCTGCACCAGAAAGTTTATTTACATTTATGTTAGTTAGTATAACTAATATAATTAAGATTATTATTGTTACTACTATACCTATAACACTTGTTTTATTGTTTTTATACATTAATGTGACCCTTCCTTATATATTGTTTATCTATGTTTACGTGCATTTATAAGAACAGTTTTTAATCTTTCTAAATCTTCTAAAGTCTTTCCTGTTCCTTTTACCACGCACTCTAATGGATTTTCTGCAATATATACTGGCATTTCTGTTTTTTGGCTTAATAACTTATCTAAATTTCTTATTAATGCTCCACCACCTGCAAGAACTATTCCTTTTTCTACTATATCTGATGCAAGTTCTGGAGGTGTTTTTTCTAGTGTAGCTTTTACTACCTCTACTATTTCATTTATTGAATCACGCATAGCTTCTTCTATTTGTGTTGAAGTAATTATAACATTTCTTGGAAGTCCATTTCCTAAATCTCTTCCTCTTACTTCCATGCTTTCTTCTGTCATTAATGGTAATGCACAACCTATTTCTATTTTAATTTCTTCTGCTGTTGTTTCTCCTATTGCTAGTCCCATTTCTCTTTTTATATAATTTATTATATCTTCATCTAACTCATCTCCAGCAATTCTTAAAGAATTACTTATTACAACTCCCCCTAGTGAAATTACAGCAACTTCTGTTGTTCCTCCACCTATATCAACTATTATATTACCTGTTGGTTCTGCTACATCTAAATTTGCTCCAATTGCTGCTGCCATTGGTTCTTCTATTAAATATACTTCTTTTGCTCCAGCTCTTAAAACTGATTCTTCTACTGCTCTCTCTTCTACCTCTGTAATACCTGATGGAACTCCAACAACTACTCTTGGTCTTCCAGCATTATATCTTTGACATACTTTTGATACAATATTTTTTAACATTAATTGTGTCGCTGTAAAATCTGCGATCACACCATCTTTTAAAGGTCTTACTGCTTTTATTGTTTCTGGTGTTCTTCCAAGCATCTCTTTTGCTTCGTATCCAGTAGCTAAAATATTTCCACTTCTTCTATCTATTGCTACAACAGATGGCTCTTTTAATATTACTCCTTTTCCCTTTAATGTAACTAAAGTATTGGCTGTTCCTAAGTCTATCCCAATATCTTTTGATTTTAGTCCAAATAACATATTTCTCACATTTCCTTTCCCATTAATACACTCTCATATGTTCCATCGCCTATTACCACATGATCTAATAATTCAATTCCCATTAAATCTGCACATTCATATATTCTATCAGTTACTTTATAATCTCCTTTACTAGGTCTTGGGTCCCCACTTGGATGGTTATGAATAAGTATTATCTTTGGTGCCTGCATCTTTATAGCCTCTGCCAATACATCTTTTGGTTCTATACATGCAAAATTTGAACCTCCTAATGATATATTTACAATTCTTAATACAATATTTTTATTGTTAAGGATAATTACTTTGGCTATTTCCCTTTTTTCGTATCTTAGTTCAGACATTACTAATTCTGCTACATCTTTTGTGTTATTTATCTTAATTTTGTTAGTAGTTGGCTTTGTTATCCTTCTTGCGATTTCAGATACAGCTTTTATTTGTATTGCTTTTACCTTTCCTATTCCTTTAATTGCCATAAGTTCTTCTATTGATATATCTTGTAAAAATCTTAAGTCATTTTTATTATAATTTTTATCTAAATTTAATATTTTTTGAGCAAGTGCTACTGCAGTTTCTTTTTTGTTTCCTGTTTTTATTATTATTGCCAAAAGTTCTGCATTAGATAACATCTCTGCTCCATAAATTTCTAGCTTTTCATAGGGTCTTTCTAGAGTTGGAAGTTCTTTCATTTTTAATTGCATTTATATTCCTTTCTTAATCCCCCATACTAAAACTAGCAAATTTTTATTATACTTTTCTATATATAAATATTGCTATTGCCATTCCTATAATACTTGCAATATTTATTTTAAACATTAACCCAAATGTTATTGTTATTACATTTAAATCTAGTGATATTGGATTTGATAACCCAAAGCTTTGTCCATATGCTAACCACCATAGCCAGTCTACTTTTGCTGCAAGTTCTCCCAATAGTCCTCCTATTACTAGCCCTGATAATAAGAATACTAATAATATCCATATGTTTTTTTCTCTTGTTGCCATCTTTGTTCCTCCTTGTTTTTCCTTTGTTAAATACTCATATATTATATATGTAATTGCTTGTTTTTTCAAGTAATTTAATGGGATTTATTGATGTATTTTTTTATTATAATTTATTTAACATTTTTAATCTTTTTTAATATAATGTGGTATAATAATTTCCATATTTTTATTATTTAAATTATTATATAATGGTGCTATAATAATATTATACTTTATATTGGAGGTTACTTATATTGAAAATTGAAAAATTAACAGAAAATAAAATTAGAATCACTTTAAATCTAAATGATTTAGAGGAGGAACACATAGATTTACATTCATTTATGTCTAATTCCCCAGAATCACAGGCTTTGTTTTATAACTTATTAAGCCAAGCAGAAAAAGAAGTTGGTTTTTATACAAAAGATTATAAATTAATGATTGAAGCAATTGCAGTTCCTGAAGGAAATTTTATATTAACTATTACCAGACTTCCAGAAAAGGAACAAAGCAAAAGGCAAGTAAAGATTAAGAGAAAAACCTCTACAGTAAATGAAGGTTTAGTTATATATTCATTTAATTCTTTTGATGATTATTGTGAATTTTGCAAATACCTAAGCTTACACTTAAAAAGTGAAACCTATTTAAAATTAAAAAAAGTTTCTTTATGCTTGTATAATTCAAAATACTATTTATGCATACATATTAATAAATCAAACTTGCCTATTGTAAAAGCGATCAATTGTGAAATAAGTGAATTTGGAAATTCTGTTAATAACCCAGATTTATTTGAAAGAAAACTTTTAGAATATGGAAAAGTAATTTTTAAAACAAATGCAATTTTAAATTGTGTTAAAACATTTTTATAGAAATAAAAAACCAGTTTTAAATGAATGAACTGGTTTTTTTGTTTTTTTATTTATATAAGTACAATTGCGGATTTTGTCTTTCTCCATTTACCCTTATTTCTAAGTGTAAGTGAGGTCCTGTTGAGTTTCCTGTTGATCCAACCGCTGCTATCGCTTCACCTTGAGAAACTGTTTGACCTGCTTTTACATATAACTTACTACAATGTCCATATAATGTTTCTACACCATTTCCATGGTCTATTTTTATAAAGTTTCCAAATCCTCCGCCATTATTTCCAGAGAATGTTACTGTTCCTCCTGCTGCTGCAACTATTGTTGTTCCTGTTGATGTTGCTATATCTAATCCAGTATGGTTTCCACTTGCTCTTGGACCAAACCTTGATGTTATTACTCCGGATACAGGTTTTATTAATCCTATTCCTAAAACTGCTGATGATGGAGTTTCTGTACTTGCTATTTTTTCTCCAGTATATGTTGCATATATAGATGTTGCTACAACTACTGGTTTTACATATAATGCTGTTACTACTTTATCTTTTTCTGTAAATTCTTTCATTTCTGTAGAATGGACTTGTGTATATGCTATTTTATCTATATTTCTGCTTTTCTTTGATTTTAACTCATTAATTATATCTTCTGCCTCATCTTTTGTTGCTACATAGTATTTTTCTTCGTTATCTACTACTATTGCATAATATTCATAATATGTTGTTCCTGAATTTTTTACTCTTTCAAATATCTCTTCGTCATTTTCCTTATTATCTTTTTTTAATAAGCATAATGAATATTCAGGTAAATCTTTAATATCTATAAAAGCAACATTATCATTTTCTTTGCTTTCTATATACTCATTTATTCTTTTTTGTAATTTACTTTTATTTGCTGTATATCCTATAAATTCTCCACTTATAGTTACACTGTACATTGGTTTATATACTAGTGATATTAGTCCTACTATTAATGCTGTAGATATCATAATAAGAAATAAAACTTTTAATGAACTTCTAACATGCACAAATATGTTTTTTATACTTCTTAAAATAATAAACACTCCTAACTTATTCTTTAAATTTTACTTTAATATTTTAACTTAATTATACATTTTTGGCAAGAATTATAATGTTTTATATTCTTTTTTTATTTTAATTTTACTCTTTTTTTCTCTTCATTTCTCTAATTTGCTCTCAATTTCTCACTTTTACGTTTTACTAATCTATTTTTAAGTGTATTAATAAAGGTTAGAAGCATGTTTTCTAACCTCTAACCTTTAAGTTATACTCTCTAATTACTAACCTCATTTTTTACTTTGTCAATTTCTGTTTGTGGAGCTTGACTTGCTGGTGTATAGTAACCTTTTGTTTGTGCTACTTTAAATAATTCGTATTGAAAAGATTCATCATTATTTCTTATTTGTTGAATTGTTTGTCTTAATTGCATATTCTCTGCTTCTGAAATAACTCCTTGATATGTTTTAAGTTCTGCTTTAACACTTTCTAAAATGTCATTAACCATATATTTCTCTTCCATATTCTTACCTCCTAATTTAAAAATGTTAATAATTTCTGTTTAGTATTTAACGAATCTTGTGCTGCTTTTGTAAACATTTGCTTTATTTGTGGATCAACACATTGTGATGCATATGTGTTTAGTTTTTGATATGATGTATCATGTGCACCTATTAAATGTCTTAAGTTTTGTAATTCTACTTGACTTAGTTCTGCCATTTTTATCATCCTTTCTCTTTTTTTATTTAACAAGTATATTATTTACAAAATTTAATAAATTATACAAAAAAGGAGATTTCTCTCCTTTTTACATTATTTCTAAATTTGCGAATTTTGCCATTAGTCTTTTTCGTCCAACTTTTTCAAAGTTTATATCTAACTTTAAGTCTTCTCCTTCTTGTTCTACTGAATTTATTACACCTTCTCCAAATTTTTTGTGATATACAGTTACTCCTGCTCTAAATTTACTTAAATCTAGTCCTTCGTTTTTTGTT
>CALYZR010000045.1 GCA_945610215.1 uncultured Clostridium sp.
ACAAGCATTTAATATGTGGCTTAAAGAATTTGTATTTAATGTATTAATACAACCATTTCATTTATTAATATATATGATATTTATTAGCTCAGCAATAGATTTTGCAAACTCTAATATTATATATACGATTGTTGTTTTAGGATTTATGACTCAAGCGGAAAAATTATTAAGAAAAATGTTTGGTTTCGAAAAAGCATCTACAATGGGAGCCTTCTCAGGAGCAGCAGCAGGTTCTATGATTGCAAATATGGCTAGCAAAATAGGAAATAAAGCATCAAAAGGCAAAGGAGGAACAGGTGGAAACGGAGGAACTAGTGGAAGCGGAGATACAGCTAGTCAACCAGATAAAATTCGTGCAAAAGAAGATCCATATGAGGGATTGGATTCAGGAACTGGCAATGATAATGGACAAGGACAAACAGGAACAGCAGAATCAGACGAACAAAATAAAAGTGCACAACAAAAGATGGCAGATTCTTATGATGAAGGATATGGAACAGAAGATTATGATCCAACAGAAAGAGAATCAATACAAAGAGATCTAATGAATGAGCAACAGACTGAATCTATGTATACTAATATGAGTGACGAAGATAAAGTAAAGGACTTTATGGAAAATTATGGCGTAAGTGAGGAAGAAGCAAGAGAAATGTTGGGTATTTCTGAAGCAGATGAAGCTATACAAGAACTACCAAAAAATACAAGTACTGAAGAAGAGCAAAATGGTGATAACTTGACAAGAGGAGATAGGTTTAAACTAGGAGCTAAAGCTTTGGGCAGAAATATTGGAAGAAGCGTTGGTAATGCAACAGGAATGCATAAAATTAGAGGATGGAAGAACATGAACCGTAGTGAAAGAGCAAAGGCCTTAGGAAGGCAAATGTGGAATGGAACAAAAACAATGGCGCCAAAAGCACTGAAGCTAGGAACAAAATATACACTTGCAGGAACAGCAGCATTAGCTGGAGGAACAGTTGCATTAATGTCAGGGGATCCAACTAAAATTGCATCTGCAGTAGGTATTGGTGCAACAGCAGGTTCAAAGTTAGGAGGAGCATTGTCTGACAGAGCTGTAAATGGAATCACTAAAACTTCAAGAGACTTTATGAGAGGATACTATGATAAAGACTATGCATCTAAACAAGAAGCAGCATTAAATGACAAATGGAAGAATGATGAAGAGGTAGATAATAAATACAGAGAGGCTTTTGGAAGTGAAAAACTTGAAGCTGCGAAAGAAGCGGCTCTTGAAATGAGAGAAAACTATGGAACTACAGATGATGATGAAATTATAAAATCATTAAAAATGACAAGTGAATTTGGAGGAGAAAAAGCTAAGAAAGAAGCAGAAAAAGCTAATGCTGGTGTACCGACACTTGAATTAGCAAAAAGAATTCCTGCAATTTCAAAAAAAATTAGTGATGATATGTTTGATGATTATGATAAATTTATTACAGGAAGAAATAAAATGATAGATAAATTTACTCGTTATCCAGAATATAAAGGGAATAAAGCAAAAGCAGAACAAACAACAGATAAAATTTTAAAACAAGTTGCAAGAGTAAAAGGCAAAGAGATTCCAGTTCAAAATAAAACAAAATGAAAATTAAATAAAAAATAGAACCAAAAGAGAATAGACAAATAATAGGAGGTTCAAAATTGCATAAAATATTAAGCTTTTACAATAGTAATAGAAGAGTTATATGGATTGCAATATTAGCAATTGCATTAATGATAATATTATTGCAAACATTAAATAATGATGCTAAAAAAAGAAATTCAGAAATTAATACAAATGATGAGATAAATAGTAGTAGCAATACTACTATTTATCCTAATAATCAAGAAGATTCTTTAAGCAGTAATTATAATAGTGAAAAAATACAAGATGAAAAATTAAAACTTATAAGTGCTTTTTTAGAAAAAAGCAATAATGGAAAAATTGAAGAAGCATATGATTTGTTAAGTACAGACTGCAAAGAGGAAATGTTTCCAGTATTAGAAAAATTTAAAAATGACTATATGAATTTAGTTTTTAACACAGCTAAAACATATGATATAAAATTATGGATGTCAGGTAAATATAGTATATATAAAATAAGTATATATGAAAATGCATTAGCAACTGGAGTAGTTAATAATAATGCAATAGATAGCTATTATACAGTTGTTGAAGAGAATAATGATTATAAAATAAATATAAATAACTTTATTGCGAAAGAAGAATTAAATACAGAAAATAGTAATGACTATGTTAGAATAAATGTAATAAGCAGAAAAATATATATTGATTATGAAGAATATGAAATAAAAATAACAAACAATACGCAAAAGACAATTTTGATGGATGGATACAGGAAGAACAATTCAATGTATTTACAAGATTCAGTGGGAGGTAAGAAAACAGCATATACTAATGAAATACCAGAAAGATTATTGATAATTAACCCGCTATTAAGTATTACAAGAACTATAAAATTCAATAAATCATATACGGAAAAAATATCTTCTAAAGGAATAACATTTGAAGATATTATACTAGATTATGATGAATATAAAAAACAGGAAAATAAACAAGAATATAGTAATGTTTCAAATATAAATGTTGGTGTTTAAAGTGAGGTGAAAAACTTGCAAGAAGAAGATGATAATAATGTAGCAGCTGAGGTTGCAAAAGAAGCAGCAAAAGAAGCAGCAAGACAAGCAAAACAAGCAGCAAAAAAAGCAATAAAAGATAAAATGAAGCAAGCTCTTTTATTTTTAGTAAAACATCCAGTCTTTTGGATTGTTTTAGGAGTAATAGTTTTACTTATTATTTTATTAGCAGGTGCACATTATGTAGTACAAAAAAACAAGACGGAATCATATAAAAATGAAAAAAACAAGATTACCACAGAAAGTGGGTTCTTTAATATTGGAAAAACAGTATTTAAAAACGGAATTTATGAATATCAATTTGAAGATGATGATTTACAATTAGCTAATAAACTACTAAAAGCAATGGATTATAACCCTGAAACATTTACAAATTTTGAAAAATATGTTTTAGTAAAAATTTCTAATGCAAGAGAAGATTCAATAGGACAATTAAGAATGGATTTAGATCTGCAAGAATACAGCGAGCAGGAATTACATCTCCTTCCTAAATTCGTAGAAGCTGAACTAAAAACTATGTATCCAGATTTAGGCGGAAATACAAGTTCTTATAGAGATAGTTTTCAAGGAAATGTAAAAATAAAAAGAAATGGAATAGAACTTAAATATAAACCAGAAGAAGAATTTGATTTATTAATTGCATCAAATAATGATACAGTATTAAATTATTTTACATTAGATGAAGCATTTAATTTATCAGTTGCGAACAAAGTAACATCAACTTCTAGTAGTCAACTAACTGGAGATAAAGGACATGTAGAAAATGATGGCACTTCGACAGAAACAACATATATAAAAACTACTGTTCCATATATGAGTGCAATACAAAAATTTGCTACACCATATCCATTTTTCTTTACATTATTGACAATAACAGAAGATGCAAATTTTTGTGAAGATGTAGTGAATCTTGCATTACAAAACCAAATAGAATTAACTGTTTATGATGAGGTTACAACAATAACAGATGTATATGTAGAAGAAGGAATAGCAAAAGTTGATTATAAATATTTATTTAAATTAGAGTATGATTATGAAGAAAATGGAACAGAAGTAAAAAATAATAGATATAATTATGATAAGTACAACGAATTGGATCAAGAAGAAAAATATACCAAAACAACAAATAGTACGAATGTATGTACTAGCCCTAAAATTATAGTTAGTAAAGCAGATACTATTTTTTGGAACATGAAAAATACATATAAAGAAGAATCAGAAATTGAACCAGAAATTGTTACAACAGGAGGACCGGATACACAAAAGATTGATCCAGAAGAAAATATTAGAACAGATACTATTATGTCATCTGCAAAATATCAGGAACTAAAGAAGGATATGGAATCTGAAATAATTGCAGAGGCAGCAAAACAAGGTAGAACAATAGATATAAAAAATACAGATATAAAAACAGGAACAGGCTGGTCATATAGAACTGTATGGGCAAAAGAAAGAACAGTGAAAACAACAAATACAGAAACCATAAATAAAACAGAATATGCAGTGGATTCTTCACAATCTAAGTTAGAATTTAAAGATGAAGGGAAATGTGGATTTTATGATATTTTAATTGATGAAAAATACAGATATAAAACAACAGAGCATATATATGAATTGCAAGATAGATTAAATGAATTCTTCTCAGATACTTTAGACTCAGCTGAAATATATATTAATATATTTGAATATATGAAATCTTTGTTATCTGGACAAGAGTCAAGTATTGATATTAGAAGTATAATGGACCAAATAGCAAGTGGTAATGAATTAACAGCTGTAGGAATGGTTGGAGGCTATATTGTAGATACAACAAAGTCTTCAGAAAATTTAGTGTTAGATGCAAAACAATTAGAAACTGCGATAGAGAAGTGGGCAGGTTCTGGCATAAAAAGAGAAAATTTAGATAGTGTTGGAGCAAATAAATTTATAGAGTTACAAAATAAATATAATGTTAATGCAGTCTTTGCTATTGCTGTATTTCAACAAGAAAATGGATGTGGAGCTAATAAAGATGCTAAATTAATTAAAAATAATACTAATAATTGGGGAAGTGTAAAAGGTAGCTATAATGGAAACTCATGGACTGATGCATCAGGAAATACATGGTGTGTGTATCCTAGTTATACAGAGGCTACAGAAGCTTTTATGAAGCTAATAAAAAATGATTATTTTTCAGAAGGAAAAATTTCTGTAGAATCAATATCAGAAAAATATTGTCCGAGTTCGAAGGCCTGGGCACCAGGAGTTACTGCTATAATGACAGAGATTTATAAAGATGCTGGTGTAAATGTTAGTGAACAAAAAAGTGTGACTGGAGGAAATGGTTATACTACAACATATACAAATCAATTTGGTAGAGAGTTTAAAGAATATAAACAAAATGGAGCATCATATAGCAATAATATAATATATGATTCAGAAAGTACAGTATCAACTGCTGGATGTGGAGTGACATCTGTTGCAATAGTAGCATCTGGATATGGAATAAATAAAAATCCATATGAGTGTTATTCTCTTAATCCGAATCTAACAAATTCATTAAGAGCAATGGGATTAACAGTTACCGAAATGGGAAGATTTGAAGGTAGAAATACAGGAGTGCAATTTGATAAAAATAAGATAATAGAACATTTAAAATCGGGAAATCCAGTTATAATATATGTGCTAAGGAGTGCTGGAAGTACTTTTACTACAGATAAACATTATATGGCATTACTAGATGTAAAAGATAATGGAAATTATATATATGTTTCAGATCCATGGCTAACAGGACACACAGGATGGCAACCTGCTACATTATTATTTAAAGGAGCTGTTGGAGCAAAATTAGTAAGTAAATAATTAGGAGGATATGGTGAAAAAGATTAAGTATATTATATTAGTTCTTATATTAATTTTAATAATATGCATAACTGCTATTGTTGTAATTAATAAAAAAAACAAGGAGAATTATAATGGAAGCAACAAATTAGCTTCAGAGTATCCAACATATGTAATAAATAAGAATATTGAGAAGTTAAATAATAGAAATCAATATTATATATTGTTGGAATGTGTAAAAGAATTTGTTAATTATACTAATAATAAGAATAGTAATGCAATAGAAGCTGTAACTATGCAAAAAAATATAGAAAGTATTATAGAGGAGTATTCATTTAAAAATGTTGATGATATATGTTTTGAAGAAATATATGTTTTAAATGGGTATACATATTGCACATATTATATAAAAGGAAAAGAAAGTATAGAATCAGACAAGAGATTTTATATGATGGCAAATTTGGATTTTGAAAATACAACATATAAATTAACTCCAATAACAGAAAATGAATATAATAAACTTATTAAGGAAAATAAGTCAAACAATGATGAACTAACTATT
>CALYZR010000046.1 GCA_945610215.1 uncultured Clostridium sp.
ATTATCTGAAAAAGAGTACCAGGATGCCAGAGAAGAATATGGAACAGCTTTCCGTGCCGGAATGGGCGCTGAAGCAATCCAGGAGCTTTTAGCAGCAATCGATTTAGAGAAAGATTGTGAAGAGTTAAAAGCTGAATTAAAAACATCAACAGGTCAGAAGCGTGCAAGAATCATCAAGAGACTTGAGGTTGTAGAAAGCTTCAGAGGATCAGGCAACAAACCAGAGTGGATGATTATGACAGTTATTCCTGTTATTCCACCAGATCTTCGTCCAATGGTACAGCTTGATGGTGGACGTTTTGCCACATCAGACCTTAATGATTTATACAGAAGAATTATCAACAGAAATAACCGTCTTAGAAGACTTTTAGATCTTGGAGCACCTGATATCATTATCAGAAATGAAAAGAGAATGCTTCAGGAAGCTGTTGATGCTCTTATTGATAACGGTCGTAGAGGTAGACCTGTAACAGGTCCTGGTAATAGAGCACTTAAGTCATTATCAGATATGTTAAAAGGTAAATCAGGACGTTTCCGTCAGAACTTACTTGGAAAACGTGTTGACTATTCAGGACGTTCAGTTATCGTTGTAGGACCAGAATTAAAAATTTATCAATGTGGACTTCCAAAAGAAATGGCAATAGAGTTATTTAAACCTTTTGTAATGAAAGAATTAGTTGGAAGAGGATTAGCACATAATATAAAAAATGCAAAAAGAATGGTAGAAAAATTAAGACCAGAAGTATGGGATATATTAGAAGAGGTAATTACTGATCACCCAGTAATGCTAAACCGTGCTCCTACACTACATAGACTAGGTATTCAAGCATTTGAACCAGTGTTAGTAGAAGGAAGAGCAATAAAACTTCACCCATTAGTTTGCACAGCGTTCAATGCTGACTTTGATGGTGACCAAATGGCAGTTCACGTTCCACTATCACCAGAAGCACAAGCAGAAGCAAGATATTTAATGTTATCTGTAAATAACCTTTTAAAACCACAAGACCGGAAAACCAGTTACAGTACCAACACAAGATATGATATTAGGTAGTTACTATCTAACAATGCAAATAGATGGTGAAAAAGGTGAAGGTATGTATTTTAAAGATGTTGATGAAGCATTACTTGCTTATCAAAATGGAGACTTAGGATTACATGCCAAAATAAAAGTAAAGATAACAAAAGAAATAAATGGAGAAAAGAAAACAAAAACAATAGTAGCAACAGTAGGAAGACTTATATATAACGAAGAAATTCCACAAGACCTAGGATTTGTAGATAGAACAGATCCAGAAAAAGAATTTGACTTAGAAATAGATTTCCCAGTTATGAAAAAGAATTTAGGAACAATAATTGCAAAATGTATAGATAAACATGGATTAAATAGATCAGCAGAATTGTTAGACTATATTAAAACATTAGGATATAAATATGCTACAAAGGGTGCATTTACAGTGTCTGTAAAAGATGTTGCAGTTCCAGAAGCTAAAAAGAAAATATTAGCAGATAGTGAAAAACAAGTAGAAGAAATTTGGAAACAATATAAACGTGGTTTAATTACAGAAGATGAAAGATATTCATCAATAATAAAAATATGGGAAAAAGCAACAAATGATGTTACAGAAGCAATGAAAGATAACTTTGATGAATTAAATCCAATATATATGATGGCTCAATCAGGAGCAAGAGGTAATATGAACCAATTACGTCAAATTGCAGGTATGCGTGGACTTATGGCTAATACATCTGGTAAAGCAGTTGAAATACCAATTAGATCTTGCTTTAGAGAGGGATTAGATGTTCTAGAATACTTTATTTCTTCACATGGTGCTAGAAAAGGTTTAGCAGATACAGCTTTAAGAACAGCCGATTCTGGATATTTAACAAGAAGGTTAGTTGATGTTGCACAAGACATAATAGTAAGAGAACATGATTGTGGAACAACAGAAGGAATAGAAATAGCAGATATTAAAGACGGAAATCAAATAATAGAAAAATTACATGAAAGACTAATAGGAAGATATGCACTTCATGATATAGTAGATCCAACAACAGGTGAATTAATTGTAGATAACGACACATTAATAACACCAGATATTGCAGATAAAATTATAAATGCTGGAATAGAAAAAGTAGAAGTTCGTTCAGTATTAGAATGTAAAACAAAACATGGTGTATGTGCTAAATGCTATGGTATGGGACTTGCAACAAGAAAAGAAGTAAATATAGGAGAAGCAGTTGGAATTATAGCTGCACAATCAATTGGTGAGCCTGGTACACAGCTTACAATGAGAACATTCCATACAGGTGGTGTAGCTGGTGGAGATATTACACAAGGTTTACCTAGGGTTGAAGAGCTATTTGAAGCTAGAAAACCAAAGGGACTTGCTGTAATCTCAGAAATAGATGGAACAGTAAAAATTGAAGAAGTTAAAAAGAGAAAAGAAGTTACAGTTACAAGCAAGGACAATTCAAAAACATATGTTATCAGCTTTGGTTCAAAACTAAAAGTAAAAGAAGGAGACCAAATAAAAGCTGGTGATCCAATTACAGAAGGTTCAATAAATCCAAACGAAATATTAGATATAAAAGGACCAGAAGGAGTATACAACTATTTAACATCAGAAGTACAAAAAGTTTATAGAAACCAAGGTGTTGATATTAACGACAAACATATAGAAGTTATAGGAAGACAAATGCTAAAGAGAGTTAGAGTTGACGATAATGGTGATACTTCAATGTTTGCAGGTTCATTAGTAGATATTCATGAATTTAATGAAGAAAACGAAAAAATGAAAGCAGAAGGACTAAGACCAGCAACAGGAACAAGAGCATTACTTGGTATAACAAAAGCATCTCTTGCAACAGAAAGTTTCTTATCAGCAGCATCATTCCAAGAGACAACAAGAGTATTAACAGAAGCTGCAATAAAGGGAAAAGTAGACTCATTAATAGGTCTAAAAGAAAACGTAATTATAGGAAAACTAATTCCAGCAGGAACAGGAATGCCAGGTTACAGAAATATCAAAATAAATACAGAAGAGCAAGAAGAACAAACAGGCGAATCTGTAGAATAAAAATGGAAATCCAGAGAAAATCATATAATTTTTTCTGGATTTTTTTATGAGAAACTAAATTAATTTTCTGAAATTGATATAACAAAATATTTTATATAAACATGTTGCTTTAACAAAAATCAAATGATAGAATAATATAAAAAAATAGGGGGGGAGTTTAATATGAAAAAATCATCAATTGTTGGTTTAGTTGTAATTGCGATAATTATTATAATTGCAATAATTGTTTCAAGTTATAATGGAATTGTTGCAAAAGCAGAAGAGGTAGATAATAAATTTTCTATAATTGATACACAATTACAAAGAAGAGCAGATTTAATACCGAACTTAGTTAATACAGTAAAGGGATATGCAAAACAAGAGCAAGAAGTTATAAATTCAGTAACAGAAGCAAGAGCAAAATTAGCAGGAGCAACAACAGTTGCAGATAAAGCAAAAGCAGATGATGAATTAACAAGTGCTTTAAACAGATTAATGGTAGTAGTTGAAAATTATCCAGATTTAAAATCTTCACAAAACTTTATTCAACTTTCAGATGAATTAGCTGGAACAGAAAACCGTATCGCTACAGCAAGAAGAGATTATAACGAAGCTGTAAAAGAATACAATTTAAAAATTAAAAAATTTCCTACAAATTTAATGGCAGGAATGTTTGGATATGAGCAAAGAGAGTATTTTGAAGCTTCAGAACAAAGTAAGGAGGCTCCAAATGTTAACTTTGATTAAAAAGAATAGGAAATTATTTGGATTAATTATGCTAATATTTACTATATTAGCATTTTATTATACAACATATGGAGTAGTAAGCCCTAAAAGTGAGTTTTATGTAAATGATTATGCGAATGTATTAACCAATGAAACAGAAAACTATATAATAAATACAAATATAGAGTTGCAAAATAAAACAAAAGCACAAATTGTAGTTGTAACAGTTGAGAGTTTAGATGGGAAAACAATAGAGGAATATGCAACAGAATTATTTAGAAAATTTGGAATTGGAGATAAAGAAAAAAATAATGGTGTACTTTTATTATGTTCTACTGGAGACAGAATGTTTAGAATTGAAGTGGGATATGGATTAGAAGGAGCTTTAACAGATGGAAAAACAGGAAGAATACAAGACGAATATATTATTCCATACTTAAAAAACGACAATTATGATGAAGGAATAAAAAATGGATTTAGCGCAGTATTAGAAGAGGTATGCAAAGAGTATAATATAGAAGTCTCAGGAGCAGAAACGGCAGAATCAGCACAAGATATATATTCTGATACATATGGAAAATTTATATTATTATTATTTGTTTCTATAATATTGTCAACTATTATACGAGCTAGTACTGAAAAAAATTCTAAGAGAAATATTATTAAATTAATATATATAATAAGTGTTGGTATACTTTCATTTATAATACTTAAATCATTCTTTTTTGTGCTAATAATTTTAATATTTAATATTATAGGCAATTTTCTTAAACCAGGAGTAAGTTCTTCTGGGGGAGGCTTCTCTGGTGGAGGTTTTTCAGGGGGAGGCTTCTCTGGTGGTGGTTTTTCAGGAGGAGGTTTTTCAGGAGGAGGCTTTTCTGGCGGTGGAGGTTCTTCCGGAGGAGGAGGAAGCTCAAGAAGCTTTTAAAAAAATAAAATAATTTATATTTCTTATTGAAATGAAATAAATGTAATGTTACAATAAATATGTTAAAATCCGACAAAAAAATCAAAAAAGTAGGGGGATAAGCATGAACGAAATTAAAGTTTTTGCCTGCAATTCAGCAGAAAAATTTACAAAAGAAATATGTGATAATCTAGGAATCGAAATGGGAAAAAAAGATTCTTTCAAATTTGCAAATGATAATAATTTTGTACAATTAAAAGAAACAGTAAGAGAAAAAGATGTATATATTGTACAAACAACTCAGCCACCAGTTAATGAAAGAATAATGGAATTATTAATAACTGTAGAAGCAGCAAAACGTGCAGGAGCAAAAAGAATTACAGCAGTTTTACCATATTTTATGTATTCAAGATCAGACAAAAAAGATCAATCAAGAGTACCTGTAACAGCTAAATTAATGGCAACATTATTAGAAGCAGCAGGAGTAGATCATGTACTTACATGTGATTTACACAATCCAGCAATTCAAGCATATTTTAATATAATATGTGACAGAGTAACAGCAAAACACTTACTAGAAAAATATTTCCAAGAAAAACAAATAAAAGATATGGTAGTAGTAGCTACAGATGCAGGAAGTTCAAAAAAAGCATATAAATATTCTAAATTCTTTGAATGTCCACTAGCGTTAATAGATAAAAGAAGAGAATCAAATAATGACAATGCAGTTGCAACAAACATAATAGGAGATATAGAAGGTAAGACAGCAGTAATATTTGATGACGAAGTTAGTACAGCAGGAACATTAGTAGAAGCGGCACATATATTAAAAGAACATGGAGCAAAAGAAATTTATGCAGGAGCAACACATGGAGTACTAGTAGGACCTGCAATAGAAAGAATAGAGAAATCTCCAATAAAAGAATTAGTAGTAACAAATACAATCCCAATTGAACCAGAAAAAATGATAGACAAAATAAAAGTAGTTTCAATAGCACCTCTATTTGCAGAAGCAATAAAAAGATTAAATGAAGCAAAACCATTAGGAGACTTATTTGAATATGATAAATAAAAATTTATTGACAATTATTAACTTTTAATATATAATAGTAAAAGTTAAAAAATCCCACAAGATGAGACTAATAGCAGTAGTGATAGTGAGGGGAGGGAAATAAATGTCAGAAATTAAAGTTAATAATGGTAATATAGAAGACGCATTAAAAAGATTTAAAAGACAATGCGTAAGAAATGGTGTTCTACAAGAGGTTAGAAAGAGAGAACATTACGAAAAACCAAGTGTAAAAAGAAAGAAAAAATCAGAAGCAGCAAGAAAAAGAAAATTTTAA
>CALYZR010000047.1 GCA_945610215.1 uncultured Clostridium sp.
ACAAAGCTTATCCTTTTGTCACTTCCACTTTTGAGGAGCTACGTCCCCTACTTGTGAATCAGTGATGTCAGTTTTTATACTTTCCACCTTTTTACTTTTATTTCTAGTGTTTGGTCACTACCCTAATTATTTGTAAGGGGACACAGCTTACCTCTTAGTCACTTTCACTTTTGAGGAGCTATGTCCCCTACTTGTGAATTAGTGATGTCAGTTTTTATATGTACCACCTTTTTAGATTTTAATAATTAAGCGTTTGCTTCTTTTTGTAATCTAACTTGTTCAAGTGCAACTGCAAATTTTGATATATTTCCAAGTAGTGCACCAGCAAGCATTGATAGTAATGTTTCTCTTGATGGTAATTTTGCAAGTGTTATTATTTCTTCTGTTGTCATAACTTTTCCATCAATTATTCCAGCTTTAATTTTATAAAAATCATTATCTTTTGCATATTCATATATTGTTTTACATGCATCTAGATAATCACCATTTCCCATAACAATTGCTGTTGGTCCTTCTAGAAATTCTTCTAGACCTTCTATTTTACATTCTTCTAAAGCTCTTCTTGTTATGTTGTTTTTTATAACTTTATATTCAACGTTTTTTTCTCTTAATTTTGTTCTTAATTCTGTTACATCTGCAACATTAATACCTCTGTAATCTGTTAAAAGAACTACTTTAGCTTCTTTGATTTTTGCAGCTAATTCAGATACTTCTTTTTTCTTTTGCTCTATAATTTTTTCGCTAGCCAATTTTTTCACCTCCCTTTAGGGTAAGGGGACACAGCTTACTATTCTGTCATCTCCACTTCCAGAGGGGCTATATCCCCTACTTATGAATTGGTGATGTCAGTTTTTATATGCATCTCCTATTTATTATTTTATATTATAAAAATTAAAAACTCTGCTAAGCCTACACGAGGCATTAACAGAGTTTATTACTCCTATTTTACCTCGGTAGGACTTATTTATTGCCTACTGTCTTTGGCTTTGATTAATGTAAGGGGACAAAGCTTACCCTTTTGTCACTTTCACTTTTGAGAAGCTATGTCCCCTACTTGTGAATTAGTGATGTCAGTTTTTAAGTTTATCTCCTAATTTCTATTATCCAATATATATACTTGGTCCCATAGTTGTGCTTATTGCAACACTTTTAATATATTGTCCTTTTGCTGCTGCTGGTTTTGCTTTTTGTATTGCATCCATTATTGTTTCATAGTTTTCTAATAATTTATCACTTCCAAATGAAATTTTACCAAATCCTAAGTGAATAATATTTGTTTTGTCTAATCTATATTCTACTTTACCAGATTTTATTTCATTTATTGCTTTTGTTACATCCATAGTTACTGTTCCTGATTTTGGGTTTGGCATTAATCCTTTTGGTCCTAATACTTTACCTAATCTTCCTATAACACCCATCATATCTGGTGTTGCAACTATAACGTCATAATCAAACCAATTTTCATTTTGAATTTTTGGAACTAATTCCTCTGCTCCTACAAAATCAGCTCCTGCTGCTTCTGCTTCTTTTGCTTTGTCACCTTTTGCGAAAACTAAAACTCTTTGAGTTTTACCTGTACCATTTGGAAGTACAACTGTTCCTCTAACTTGTTGATCTGCTTGTTTAGAATCTACACCTAGTTTTACATGTAATTCTACTGTTTCGTCAAATTTTGGTTTTGGCATTTTTTCAAATGCTTCTAATGCTTCTTTTGCACTATAACTTTTTGTTTTATCAATAAGTTTTTCACACTCTTGATATCTTTTTCCTTTTTTCATTTTATTTCCTCCTTTGGTATTAACGGATTTTTAATCCTCCCAATTAATTTATTAATGTAAGGGGACAAAGCTTATCCTTTTGTCACTTCCACTTTTGAGGAGCTATGTCCCCTACTTGTGAATTAGTGATGTCAGTTTTTAAGTTTATCTCCTAAATTAAGTCTTTTATTCAGCTACTACAACTCCCATAGAACGAGCAGTACCTTCAACCATGCTCATTGCTGTTTCTAATGAAGCTGCATTTAAGTCTTCCATTTTTGTTTTAGCAATTTCTTCTACTTGTGCTTTTGTTATTGTAGCAACTTTATCTTTATTTGGTTTTCCTGAACCTTTTTCAATTTTTAATGCTTTTTTTATTAAAACTGCAACTGGTGGTACCTTTGTAATAAATGTAAATGATTTATCTTGGTATACAGTTATTACAACTGGTATTATCATACCTGGTTGATTTGCTGTTTTCTCATTGAATTCTTTTGTAAATTGCATGATATTGATACCTGTTGAACCTAATGCTGGTCCTACTGGTGGAGCTGGTGTTGCTTTTCCAGCTTCTATTTGCAATTTAACAATATTTGTAATTTCTTTTTCTGCCATTTTTCTCAATCTCCTTTTTTCTAAATGTAAGGGGACACAGCTTATTAACTGGTCACTTCCACTTTTGAGGAGCTATGTCCCCTACTTGTGAATCAGTGTTGTCAGTTTTTATGTGTACTCCTTATTTATTTTTAAATTTTTTCTACTTGTGAGAACTCTAACTCTACTGGAGTTTCTCTTCCAAACATAGAAACCATTACTTTTACTTTGTTCTTTTCTTTGTTTATTTCTTGAACTGTTCCAATAAATCCTGATAAAGGTCCATTTACTACTTTTACGGAATCATTAACTTCATAGTCAACATTTATAATAGTAGTTTCAAATCCCATGTTTCTAATTTCTTCGTTAGTTAATGGAATTGGATCTGTTCCTGAACCTACAAACCCTGTTACACCTCTTGTATTTCTAACTATGTACCATGATTCTTCTGTTACTATCATTTTTACTAATACATATCCTGGAAATACTTTTTTTAGATTTGCTTTTCTTTTACCATCTTTAATTTCTATTTGTTCTTCCATTGGAACAACTATGTCAAAAAAGTAATCTTCAAGTTCTCTATTTTTTATTGTTTTTTCTAAATCTGTTTTTACTTTATTTTCATAACCAGAATAAGTATGCACAACATACCATCTTGGTTCCAAATTTTCTTTTATCTGAGACATTTATCTTAGCCTCCTATTTCCGTTACAGAATTTTCTTGGCTCTCTGCTTCACCATTTGCACTGTCTTGTTCTATGACAGTTTCATTTGTATTTGTTTCAACTGTATTTTCTATGACCACTTTTTGTCTAATGTTTGATTTTAATCTATTAATTCCAACTTCATTAAACAAATCAAATAATACATCTAATACAAAAACAATCGCAGCTGTAATTAACACAATAACTATAACTGCTATTGTATTATTAACTACTTGCTTTGGTGTAGGCCAAATAACTTTCTTTAATTCAGCTTTAAAGTCTTTAAAAAAATGTTTTTTATTTTTTAAATCTTTATTTGTTTTTGTTTCCTTAGCCATTTTATTCCTCCTATTTGTAAGGGGATGCATTATTAACTTATTTTATAAATAAGTTAATGTTTACACTCTTTATTTTGTTTCTTTATGTGTTGTTCTTTTTTTGCAATATTTGCAATATTTAGCAACTTCTAGTCTATCTGTATTGTTTCTTTTATTTTTACTTGTTGTGTAATTTCTTCTTTTACATTCTGTACATTCTAATGTTATATTTTCTCTTGGTCCTTTTGCAGCCATTTTTAGCTCCACCTCCAACTTTGTTTTGCGGGTTTTAACGATGCTTTTTTAAGCTATGCTCCCATTTAGAAACATAGCTTATATAATTTATCATATTTTGTTACTTATGTCAAGGTTTTTACCGTTTTTTCTAAAAAATTATTTTTATTTTTTATATTTATTTTAGTTTACTATTATTGCTTGGTTGTGTAGCTTTTTCCAATTTCTATTATTTTATTTTTTCTTTTGCACTGAATAGCCAAATTTTCCCACTTGCTTTCCAAGTTCAAAATACTTTCCATTTGCATATGCAACTAAATCACATTTTGTTATGTCGAATGCTCCTTTTTCATTAATATATTTTTCATCTGCATCAATGGATAAAACCTCTGCCATAAACATATGATGTGAACCAAGTTTTTTTATTTCTTTTACTTTACACTCAATAGATACCGGACTTTCTTTTATTGACGGACATTCAACAAAATTGCATTTCCCTTTTGTCAATTTCATAGTTTTAAATTTATCTACATCTTTTCCAGATTTTACTCCGACACCAATCTGTCGCATATACTAATTCTTTATTTGTTAGATTTATAACAAATTCTCCTGTTTCTTTAATTATATTATATGAGTATCTTTCTGGTCTTACGGAAATATAGCACATTGCTGGATTTGTATTTAATATTCCTGTCCATGCAACTGTTATTATATTTGATTTTTTCATATTTCCACAAGATACCATTACAGCTGGTATAGGATATATAAATGTTCCTGGTTTCCACATTGTTTTTGCCATATTCTTCATCCTTTCTTTTGTTATTATATATTAATAAGATATATTTTTCAAATATGGATATAAAAAAAATCAACAAAGTGAGAAAGTTCATTTTGTTGATTTTTTATTTAACTTGTTTTTAACTTCCAAGTCTTACTCCTGAAGAATCCCAGTTTTCTGTTACGCCTCCTTGTATCTTTGCTACATCTACTGTTCTAGCATCAGCAGGTAAGATTACAACAGGTCTTATGCATGCTGCATATGCACGCCATCTTGGTCCATCGCTATCTTCTATAATAGAATCGCACTGCTCCCAAAAGCAGCCAATACCCACACGGAATTGAAGTTCGAAGCACCACCAAGCCTGAATCGTATCTACCAAAGCTCCTTTACCAGCAATCCAATTAATATATTCTGAATTTTTTCCTGTTAATATTTCTTTATTTTTAGCTCCTATTAAGTCTTCTGTTATCTCGTATGAATAATATGTACTTTTTACTTCTATTTCTTTTGTTGTTTCTCCCTCTAATTTTATTAGATTATTGTTTTCATCATACACAACTCTTGAATGTATTGTATTAGTATACCCATAATTCGCTGGTCCGCCTAGTCCAGCATCAAATTTTGTTTTGTCGTAATTTCCTCCACCTAAATATGTTTCTACATCTTTCATTGTTATACTTCTTGCTGTTGCTCCTAATTTTGTGTTACTATATAATGCTTTACATGTATTATTTAATACATCTTCATAATTGTTATATCCTACGTTCCCATAAAAGTATATTACTGAATTTGTAGGTGCACCTGATATTAGCAAAATGTTATTATTTTCGTCTTGTCCCATAACTCTCCAATTTAATGTTTCTTGAGATATACTCTGTGTCCCTTTTGCCCCTGCTTCTGTTGTATATCCTGTTAGTTTTCCTACTTCTTCGCTTTTGCCTATATTTGGATTATAGTCTGGGTCATATGCTTGTGCTGTTGTTGGAGTATACTCTACATAGTCTCCTTTGTGTAGATGTGTTTCTTCTGTGCAGCCTTCTATATCACAATATAATGCTGCAATTGTTCCTGTCTGTGGTGTTTTTTTCGCTGTTATTGTTCCATCTTGTTTTACTATAAATGTGTTTCCTTCTGGTGATTTTACACTATATTGTCCTCCATCTACTCCTTCAACCGTCCACTTATCTCCTAATGCTGTTTCTAATTTACCTTTATTTATTTTTCCTGTTCTTTCATCATATGCTGTTACTATTGCTGCTGTTAATTCTTCTTTTTCTCTTGCTATTGTTGTTTCTGTTGCTGCTTTTTTTGCTGCTTCGAATAATCCTCCATTAATTGCTGTAGTTACTGTTACGCTTACTAATATTAACATTACGATTATTGTTATTATTAGTGCAATTAATGTGATTCCGTCTTTTGTTTTCTCTCATCTTTCTCCTCCTTTGTGTTTCTTCTTTTTGTTTTGGTGTTTTTTTCGGGCGAACGCAGTTCGCCCCTACGTGATTTATTTTATATGTTAATTTTTCTCATGTCAACATCTTTTTATTCCAAACAAAAAAAATATAATCATATTCCAATTTGCCTTTTTAAGAAAAGCTTGATATAATTATTATTGGAATAAATTTTAGG
>CALYZR010000048.1 GCA_945610215.1 uncultured Clostridium sp.
TTGCAAGTTCTGAAACAGCTTTTGCCATTTCTTTTGCAACATTTGTACTATATACAGTATATGTTTCTATGATTTCTTTGTTTACTCCAAAATATTCTTTCCAATTGTTTGAGTATGTTACAAGTCCAAGATTAAAAACATTACTTGAACCATCAATATTAGTTATTTCACTTGCAAACATTCCTCCTGTACATGATTCCATACACGATATTGTTTGTTTTTTATTTTTTAAAATTTCTATAATTTTTTCCATCTTTTTACCTCTTTTGAATTATATACCAAAAAAGCATATTTAACAATTTTTATTAGAATATTTTTTGTTTTTTTGAAAATAATATTACTGTAAAATAAATTTGGAGGTGTTCTTTTCTATGTCAAAGAAAAACAAAGAAAACAAACAAAATAAAGAAAATAAAAATAACAACAAAAATGAAAGAATAGACAACAATAACAATAATTGTAGATAGTTAAATAAAGAGGAACCACAAAATATGTGATTCCTCTTTATTTTAAGTAAAAAATTCAATTAAATTTTTTAATAGGTTCTGGTATGGAATCCATTTGTTTATAAACTCTTGTTGAGTATATAAAGGATAACATCCTGACCAGAACGGAACGATAAATCTTCCTCCTGACGGTCTAGCTTCATAGTCTAACTTGCAACCATCATCTGTTAAAAAAACACACCTGCCCATGTTTCCATAAGCCAAATAACCTTCGTTTTCATTTGCAGCCCTCAAATAATATATAGGATTTTCCAGTTTACTGTAAAAACTTTCTAAATGTTCAATCCTGTCTATTGATATTTCTCTCGCTTTAATCTTTTTTGCAATATTTTCGAACGTCATGTCTAGGTCTTCGGGAAAATGGCTACAACCACACTGCTTGCAGCACCTTCCTTTGCATTTTTTACACATTTCTTGATTTAAAGTTTTTTCTTTAATCCACCGCTCATCAGTTGTCATTGTAATCACTCCTTATAAGTTTATTTTTCATTATTTTATTATAAAGTTTACATATAGTCAATATTTATGACAACTATTCTAAATATTTTTTTAGGAACTTTCCTGTATAAGATCTATCATTTTTTATTATTTGTTCTGGTGTTCCTGTTGTAACTATTTCTCCTCCGTTATCTCCACCTTCTGGTCCTAAATCTATAATATAGTCTGCTGTTTTTATTAAGTCTAAATTATGTTCAATTACAACAATAGTATTTCCTGTATCTACTAATCTTTGTAATATATCTACTAATCTATGCACATCTGCTATATGAAGACCTGTTGTAGGTTCATCCAATATATATAAAGTTTTTCCAGTTGGCCTCTTAGAAAGCTCTGTTGCCAATTTTATTCTTTGAGCCTCTCCACCAGAAAGTGTAGTTGAAGGCTGTCCAAGTTTTATATATCCTAATCCAACATCGTATAATGTTTGAATCTTTTGTTTTATTTTAGGAACATTTTCAAAAAACTCTAAAGCTTCTTCTACTGTCATTTCTAGTATATCTGATATACTCTTTCCTTTATATTTTACCTCTAATGTTTCTTTATTGTATCTTTTACCTTTGCATACTTCACATGGTACATAAACATCTGGCAAAAAGTGCATTTCTATTTTTAAAACTCCATCTCCCTGGCAAGCTTCACATCTTCCTCCTGCAACATTAAAGCTAAATCTTCCTTTTTGATAACCTCTTAATTTTGCTTCATTTGTATTTGCAAATATATCTCTAATAAAATCAAACACTCCTGTATATGTTGCTGGATTAGAGCGAGGGGTTCTTCCTATTGGTGATTGATCAATGTTTATTATTTTATCTATATTCTCTGTTCCTAATATTTCTTTGCATTTTCCACCTTTTTCTGATGAACCATATAATTTCTTTGCTAAATTTTTGTATAAAATTTCATTTATAAGTGAACTTTTACCAGAACCTGAAACACCTGTTACACATGTAAATACTCCTAAAGGTATTTTTACATCTAAATTTTTTAGGTTGTTTTCTTTTGCTCCTTTTATAGTGATAGAAACTGGTTTTGCTTTTCTTCTTTTCGAAGGTACAGCAATTTTCTTTCTACCACTTAAATATTGTCCCGTAATAGATTCTGGAACATTTTTTATTTCTTCTGCTGTTCCTTTAGCTATTACATTTCCTCCATGTATACCTGCACCTGGCCCAATATCTATTACCATATCAGCAGCATACATAGTATCTTCATCGTGTTCTACTACAATTACAGTATTCCCTAGATCTCTTAGTCTTTTAAGCGTTGCTAAAAGCTTATCATTATCTCTTTGATGTAGTCCGGATACTTGGTTCATCTAATATGTATAATACACCTGTAAGTCCTGATCCAATCTGTGTTGCTAAACGTATTCTTTGTGCTTCTCCACCAGATAAAGTTCCTGCTGCCCTAGAAAGTGTTAAATACTCTAGACCTACATCTATTAAAAACTGAAGTCTCGCATCTATTTCTTTTAAAATTTGCTCTGCTATCATTTTTTTAGTTTTGCTTAATTGCAATTCATTTAAATATTTTTTGATTTTATTTATTGGCATATCTGTTAGTTCTTGAATGTTTTTGGTTCCAACAGTTACAGCTAAACTTTCTTTTTTTAGTCTTGCTCCATTACAGCTCTCACAATGGCTGTTACTCATATACATCTCATAAAAATCTCTCATACCTTGTGACTTTGTTTCTCTGTAACGTCTGTCTAATGTTGGTATTACTCCTTCAAACGGAGCTGTAAATTTTCTTGTTCCGGCTACAGATTGATATTCAAAATCTATTTTTTCTGTTCCTGTTCCATATAGTATTTTATTTAAAAAGTCTTTTGGTAATTTTTTTATTGGAACATCCTTTATTTTTACTCCATAATGTTTAGCTATGCTTTCAAAGTACATTTTAGCCATTGTATCCCCTTTTTTCATAGTACTTGCACCAAAAGCTTTTACTCCATCATATAGAGTTTTGTTCTTATCTGGAATTATTAAATCTTCATCCATTCTCATTAAATATCCAATTCCTAAGCATTCTGGACATGCTCCTAATGGATTGTTAAAAGAAAACATTCTTGGAGATAGTTCTTCAAAACTTATATTACAATCTGGACATGCATAGTTTTGGCTAAATAAAATATCCTTAGTTTCGTTTGAAGCCCCAACACCCACAAGTACAAGATTATTTGCATATTTAAATGCAGTTTCAATGCTTTCTGTTAATCTACTTCTAATATCACTTTTCATAACAAGTCTATCTACTATTATATCTATATTATGCTTTTTCTTTCTATCTATTTCTATATCATCTGTTAGTTCATAAATTTGTCCATCTATTCTTACTCTAACAAATCCCTCTTTGCTAAAATCTTCTAAAAGTTTTGTGTATTCCCCTTTTCTTGCTCTTACTACAGGTGCAAATATTTGTATTTTTGTACCTTCTTCCAACTCCATAAGAGAATCTACAACTTGGTCTATTGTCTGTTTCTCTATTTTTTTGCCACAATTAGGACAATGTGGTACACCAATTCTTGCATATAAAAGACGAATGTAATCGTATATTTCTGTTACTGTTCCAACAGTAGAACGTGGATTTTTTGATGTTGTTTTTTGATCAATTGAAATTGCCGGAGATAATCCTTCTATTAATTCTACATTTGGTTTTTCCATTAATCCTAAAAATTGCCTTGCATAACTAGACAAACTTTCTACATATCTTCTTTGTCCTTCTGCATATAATGTGTCAAATGCAAGAGAAGATTTCCCGAGAACCTGAAAGTCCCGTTATTACAACTAATTTGTTTCTAGGAATAGTTAAATTTATATTTTTTAAATTATGCTCTTTGGCACCCTTTATTACTATATTATCGTTCATCTCTTGTATCCTCATTTCTGTTTTTTTCTATTAAATATTTGTTTAATTTATCTAATCCGTCAATTACTCCATCTATATCGCTATCATCACTTTTAAAATCAGCTATTCCCTTAACTGTTCTTCTACTATTATCTGGACAAATAGAATAGCCTTTTGAATTTTTTTTGATATAATCAATTGCTTTAAAATCATTTCTACCATTACCAGCATAGATGCAAAAGTTTAAATTATTAATTCCTCTAATCCATTTCATTACGTATTCTAATTTCCCCTCAGCTGCAATGTCATAAAAATTGTTTGTTGCTCTTTCCGGAAAAGGAGCTATTCTATCATAAGTGTTTTCTTGTTGCGTAATTCCTATGGGATAACTAGCAGTTGCTCCCTGAATATCTCTTATAAATGTTCTGTTTTCTCTATTATATTTTGCTATATAAGTGTCTAACTTGTCTAAAACTTTTTCCATTATATTTAAAGGAATTGGAGAAAGTAGATGTAAATAAACTGTAGATTTAGTAGTTTCTTGCAGTTTATTTATTTGGTCTAAAAATCTAGAAAGTTTTCTTCCATCTAGAGTACCATTTTTTTCATTTAATAATGTTCCTTCTAAATCACAAAACATTAAAATAACTTTATTATTCATAAAACCTCTTTTCAAGTACAATTACTTATTAATTTAATTCGTTGTAATATTAACATAATTATTTTACCATAATTCACTTGCTTTTTCTACAATTTTTGACAATTTTTATTGATTTGTTTTACATAATGTGTTAGAATGGTTTTTACGGCAATGTAAATATGGTATTAGTAAATTCTATTACCTAATTTGCCACAAAAAAGTTGAAGCAAGTACCAATTTTTTGGAGGTATTTTAATATGGATTTTCCAAGCAGGTCAGATAAACGGGAAGTATTGTTGTACAGCAAAGCAGAAAAGGGATCTTTTTCATTTGCTGATCGTTTGTATTTAGGTGAAATTAAAAAACTAAAAGAACTTGGTTTTTTTGTTTCTATTGAATCTGTTTTTGATAATGACAGGAAATTATACAATGCTGTAATTTCTTGGGAAAACGCATACAACAATTCAATTCCACATCTTGTCTATGCATACACAACTAAAACAATTGATACATTTCCACATTCTCAAATTTCTTCTTTTGCACAAGAACTTTATGTAATTGCCAAAAGAGCTAGTAATTCTTAATAGCTACTAGCACCGAAAAAATCATTTTAGCTTGCTCAACTTTTTCCCCTCTTTCTGTAAGAGGGGTTTTCTTTTATTTATAATTATGGTTTTTATTTTTTATAACAATTTCTCTAATTCTTTTATTTTATCTCTTAATTCTGCTGCTTTTTCAAATTCCATTGTAGTAGCATGTTTTAACATTTCATCTGTCAATTTTTTTATTATATCTTCTATACTTTCATCTTTTTCTATTTCATATTTAGAACTTACGTCTTCTACAATAGTTGCTTTTATTGCTTCCCTTACAGATTTTTTAATTGTTTGTGGTACAATATTATGTTTTTTATTATATTCTTCTTGTATTCTTCTTCTTCTATTTGTTTCTGTTATCGCTTTTTCCATACTTTCTGTAAGTTCATCTGCATACATTATTACTTTTCCTTCTGAATTTCTTGCAGCTCTACCTATTGTTTGTATTAAAGAACGCTCTGAACGTAAAAAGCCTTCTTTATCTGCATCTAATATTGCAACAAGAGAAACCTCTGGTATATCTAATCCTTCTCTTAAAAGATTTATTCCAACTAGAACATCAAATTCTCCAAGTCTTAAATTTCTTATTATTTCGATTCTTTCTAGCGCTTTTGTGTCTGAATGCATATAATTTACTTTTATATCCAAACTTTTTAGGTATGCTGTTAAATCC
>CALYZR010000049.1 GCA_945610215.1 uncultured Clostridium sp.
ATTTAATTGCAATTCCACTTAAAGTTTCTCCTCTTATAACTTTAATATATTTAAAACTCTGATTTTTGTCTGGTACTGCATCTTTTGAAATTTCTGATGTGTCATTTAAAAATATTCCACTAGTAAAGTAATCTCTATCCACATTTCCTTCTATTCCATCTGTCCTCCCTCTGTCTGAATATTGAAAACCTACCCAAGAATTCCACTTTCCATTACTTTCTGGCTCTTCTACAAAATAATCTGCAACCCAAATAGGATAATCTTTCGCTAGTTCTTTACTAAATACTGTCCTTGCATTATATGCATCACTATAAATTACACATTCTTTTTGACTTAATTTTTCTACTGTTTCTAAAAAAGCTCTTGAAATCTCATTTATTTCACTTACACTTAATCCATCAAACACTTCAAAATCCATTGCAAGTCTACAGTTTGGTTCTAATCCTTTTATATTATTAACAAAAAATTCTGCCTCTTCTCTTGCTTCTTCCACACTTTTTGCTGTTAAAAAATGATAAAATCCGACTCTTATTCCATTTGCTTTTGCTTTTTCATAATTTTCTCTAAAATATGGATCAACATAGTTTGTTCCTTCACTTGTTCTAATATACACTACTTCAATTCCTGCTCTTGCAACTTCTCCAAAATCTATGTTTCCTTGCCATTCGCTTACATCTATTCCATTATATAACTTCTCTGATGATTGAGAAAAAGCAAATATTGAAGTCCCAATTGTTATAACTATCACTGCAAGTAAAATACTAAAAAAAATTTTTTTCATAAATACCTCCTCTTAAAATTTTATGATTAATATTTTTGTTTATTACTATTTGACTTTTAAATTAATTTTGTATAAAATCTTACTATTACATAATACATATATAAATATGTATGTATTCACTTCATATATTTTTATATAGAAAAAAGAGGTATTTAAAATGAAAGAAAAAATCAAAGTTGCAATCGTCGGTTACGGTAATCTTGGGAAAGGAGTAGAAAGTCAACTTAGCAAAAATCCAGATATGGAATTAGTTTGCATTTTTACAAGGCGTAATCCTTCAAAATTAAATGTAAAATCTAGCGTTCCAGTAGTAAGTTTAGAAACTATTAAGGATTGGCAAGGAAAAATTGATGTTGTTTTTCTTTGTGGTGGTTCGGCGACAGATTTACCTGTTCAAGGACCAATGGTTGCTTCTATGTTTAATACTGTTGATAGTTTTGATACACACGCAAAAGCACCAGACTATGCAAAATCTATGGATGAGGCTTCCAAAAAAGCAGGTACAATTGCTATGACATCAATAGGTTGGGACCCTGGTCTATTTTCTAACATGAGACTTCTTATTAAATCTATTCTTCCTAATTCAAAAATCTATACTTTTTGGGGAGATGGCGTTAGCCAAGGCCATTCTGATGCAATTAGAAGAATTGATGGGGTAAAAAATGCTATACAATACACACTTCCTGTTAAGGAAGCAATGCAAAAAGTTAGAAATGGCGAAACTCCTGAATTTACAAAAAGAGAAATGCATACAAGATTATGCTATGTTGTAGCAGAAGATGGAGCAAATAAACTAGAAATTGAAGAAAAAATTAAAAATATGCCATATTACTTTGATGAATATGATACTACTGTAAATTTTGTAACAGAGGAAGAGCTATTAGAATCTCATTCAAAATTGCCACATGGTGGAACAGTAATTGGAGTTGGTGAGACTACTGAGGGTACAAAACAAGTTGTAGAATTTTCTTTAAATTTAGATTCAAATCCTGAATTTACTTCTTCGGTTTTAATTGCTTATGCACGTGCTACATATAAAATGTGGCAGAATGGTGAAAGAGGATATAAGAATTTTTCTGATGTTCCTCCAAAATATTTATCAGACATAGATTACAACGAAATTATTAAAAACGTTTTATAAATTATAAAGTGGGAAGTTTAAAGTGCGGAAATATAACAAATCACACTTCATACTTCTCACTTCATGTTTTGTACATAAAAAGGCAGCTCTTTACCAATATTCTAAATAATTGCAAATCCATGTAATATATGTTAATATAAGTATTGGTGATAAATATGAAGTTTTTAAATGAAATATTAGATTTTTTTAAAAATCTTACTATTGAAAATGCAATAGATATTGGAATAGGACTAGCGATTATTGTAATTTTTAAAATAATAAGTTCACCTCTTGCATATATCATAGTAAAGATGTTTAAATTTAAAGTTAAAGATAAAAATAAAATTAAAAATAATGGATTTTACAAACCATTAAAAACATTCTTTATCGTTCTTGGAATATACATTGGATTTATGGTATTAAAATTACCATCTGATATTTTTAGTATTATAACTAAAGCATTTAGGATATGCGTTATACTACTTATTACAAGAGGATTTTCTAATTTATTTGATTCTAACTCTGAATCATTTGCTAAGTTACGCGAAAAGATTAATTTTAATGGAAATGACACAACAATTAACTTTTTTAGCAAAGTAGCAAAAGTACTAATTTATATAATTGCAGGATTTATTCTAATTACCGAACTTGGTTATGACTTAGGCGGATTAGCTACAGGTCTTGGAATTAGTAGTGTTGTAATTGCTCTTGCTGCACAAGATATTGCAAAAAGCTTTTTAGCAGGTATTTCTATAATATCTGATAAACCTTTTGAAATCGGTGATTTTATCACAGTTGGAGACCTTTCTGGAACTGTTGAAGATATTACTTTTAGAACCACGAGAATAAGAAATGCAGAAAATCAAGTTATAGTTTTTCCAAATAGTATTTTAACAGACAATAATATTATAAATTCATCTAGAAGAGATAGTAGAAGATTTTATCTTATACTTACACTCGAGCTAGATACTCCATTAGAAAAAGTATCTGAATTAACAGAAAATATAAAATTAGCATTAACAACACATCCACAAATTATTAATGAAAGCGTAAAAGTATTTTTTCAAACAATTTCGGCAAACGGAATTGATTTGTCAATTGATTTTAAAACCAGTGTTTTAGAATATGTTGATTACCTAAAATTCAAAGAAGAAATAAACTATACTTTGTTAGACATGGTTAATAAAGCAAACATAGCTCTTGCATATCCATCACAATCAATATATTTAAAAAAGGATTAAAAAATGTTAGATAGTTGTACTTTATGCCCACATAATTGTAAAGTTAATAGATTAGAAGGAAAAAAAGGTAGATGTAAGTGTGATAATACATTAAAAATTTCACTTGCATCTTTACATATGTTCGAAGAACCCTGTATTAGTGGTACAAATGGCTCTGGAACTGTTTTTTTTACTAATTGTAATTTAAATTGTATATATTGCCAAAACCACGAAATTAGTCAAGAACGGAAAAGGTAAGGAAATTACAATAGAAGATCTTGCTAATATTTTTATTAAACAACAAAAAAAAGGAGCTCATAATATAAATTTAGTAACTCCTACAATGTATGTGTACCAAATAATTGAAGCAATTAAAATTGCAAGGAAAAATGGTTTAACAATTCCAATTATATATAATTCTAATGGATACGAAAATATAGAAACTATAAGAAAGTTAGATGGATACATTGATGTTTATCTACCTGACTTAAAATATTACTCAAATGAATTATCAAAAAAATATTCTAATGTAGATAATTATTTTGAAATTGCAACAAAAGCTATAAAAGAAATGTATTTTCAGGTTGGAAATGCTGTTTTTGATGATAGCAATATTATTCAAAAAGGTGTCATTATTCGTCATTTGGTTCTTCCAAATCATATTCAAAACACTAAAAACATTTTAAAATGGATTGACGAAAATATGCCAAAAGATATTTATGTAAGTATAATGGCTCAGTATTTTCCAACTTATAAAGCAAAAAATGATAATTTAATAAATAGAAAGTTAAATAAAAAAGAATATAATGAAGTTTTAAACTACTTATATTCTCTAAATTTGCGAAATGGTTATATCCAAGATTTAGGAAGTCACGAAGAAGAATATGTTCCTAATTTTAATTTAAGCTTCTAATTCTTGTTTCATTTTTAGATAAACATCATTTTTTAATTTTTCTGCCGACTGTTTTTTATCTAGACTTTGGTCTGGGTAAATTGCTGGCAATACATAAAGCTCTATAAAGGGCTTCTTTTTTATATATTTTCTTATTCCGTATGGTTTAACAAATTTGTACACCATTGGCACAATTGGAACATTGTTTTCTACTGCTAGTTTAAATGCTCCATCTTTAAAATTTCTTAATTTTTTGTAATATGGCCATAATGATGCTTCTGGGTAAAAGTGCACAGTTTTATTTTCTTTTAATAATTTATTTATTGATAAAAAGAATTTTTCTTTATTGTGTAATTCTTCTGGTATTGGAAATGCATGTAATAACCTAATAATGTGCCTAATTACTGGTATTTCAAAATTTGATTTAATGCTTATAAAATATAAACTCTTAGGAGTATTTGCAATTGCATTCATTGTACAATCCATTGGATGCACATGATTAGATACTGTTATTTTTCCTGTTTTTATTTTTGTAAGGTTTTCTCTTCCATATATCTTAAAATTGTACATTATTTTGTTATATACAACCAATATTGGCCAAACTATTATATATAACAACGTTGAAGCAATATTAAATAATATTCCCTCTTTAATATAACTATAATCTTCATCTATTTCTATATCTAATGGAGTCCACATGTTTATTATATGCTCATCTTCATTTTCTAAATTTTCTTCAATTTTTTCTATATTCTCTAATTGCATCCTCAAACATTCCTTCTATTTTTTTCATGCTTTTTTCTATTCTGTAATTTTCTGCATGCTCGGCATATTTTGTTTCCATTTGTTTTCTTTCTGCTTCATTTTCAATCCAATAATCAATTTTTTTAGCTAAATCATCACTGTTTCCAGCTTCAAACAAACTTCTTTCATCTAATGCAAATTGTGGCGTTGCAGATTTTGGACTATTTGCAATTATTGGAACTATACCACAAGCAAATGCTTCTATACAAGAAATTGCTTCTATTTCTGCATCTGCAGAATGTACATAAAGATCTGTCATTCCAAGCAACTCTAATAGTTGTTCTTTATCAAAAAAGTTTATTACTGGTTTATTTACTAGTTTTTCTCCCGTTTTTTTATATTTATTATATTTAGGTCCTTTTCCTGCAAGTACTAGCTGAATTTTATCACTATATTTTGATTTAGAAATTGCATCAAATATTAAGTCTTGTCTTTTTTCGTTTGACAGTCTACCTATCATTGTAATTACAAATTTATCTTTAAATTCTGGACTTTTTTCATTTTTTCTATATTTAAATTCTGGTCCTACTCCATTTGATATTACATAAGTTTTTGCAGTATACCCATGTTCTTTTAATTCGTTTGCTATAAAATTACTTGGACAATGAATATGTTTAAATTTATTAAAAAACTTATCTCTAAAAAATTCATATATTTTATCATTTACTTTTGTATTTTTTCCAAGTCCTATTGTATATGTTATATTTTCTGGTTGCACATGAAAAGCTGCTGTACGTGGTGTTCCTAATTTTTCTGCAATTTCTAATGCTTCATAGGATAAGAAAAATGGCATATAGAAATGGACCACATCAACTTTTGAAATAGCTTCTTCTAATACATCTTTATTAGGAATTGCAAAAGTCATACCTTGTGACCTTATTATTTTAGAAACTATTATTGGTAATGGCAATTTTTTAACCAC
>CALYZR010000050.1 GCA_945610215.1 uncultured Clostridium sp.
AAAAATAAGATTTATTCTTATTGCAGCATTAATAGGAGATATAATAGGAATGTTGACTTCTGTAATAATTTGGAATATTATGTCGTAAAGTTTTTATTGACAATTTTTAGGAAACATAGTAACATATTAACAGTCGAAAGACTATATTTTATTCAAGGTGAAAAGAATGATTTTTAAATTCTTATTATTTTTTTCTTTGTTTTTTACTGTCAGAAAAACTCTAATAAAAATTTTCACAAAAAAAGTATTAAAGAAAATAAAAAATTAATTTAAACGTTTTTAATGTTGTAGGAAAAAAATCTAATTATTTATATAGCCCAAAAAAATAATTAAATATAAAATTTTTTTCCTACATCCCCCCAAAAATTAGCTAACCTCAAAAAAATCACTAGGTTCATTACGAGGTGCTACATATATAGGAAAAGTTTTATTTGTTTTAATCTCATCTAAAACAGTTTGCTTAGCGAGTTCAGGAAAATTATTTTCTTTGCTTAAATGTATAAGTAAAGCTTTTTCCAACCCAGAATCTATTAATTTAGATATAGTTTTACCAGCCAAAGTATTTGACAAATGACCAGTTGAACTAGAAATTCTTTGCTTTAAGTAATATGGATAATGAGAATATTGTAATACATTTGGGTCATAATTAGACTCTAGAAGTATGCAATTACTATTTTTTAAGCAATTAAAAACAGAGGCATTAATATTACCTAAATCTGTTGCAATACTAATTTTTTTTCCATCTCCAAATATATTAAAACCACAAGGAGCTGCTGCATCATGAGGAGTAGAAAAAGGAAAAACTTTCAAGTCGTTAATATTAAAACTTTCTCCAATGGAAAACAATTTATGGTTTTTTAAAGAAATATTTTCACTTACAGGAATATTATATTTTTTAGAAATGTTTCCTATTCCTTTTATATGATCAATATGTTCATGTGTTACAAGTATTGCATTAATAGTATTTAAATCTATATTAAGTTCTCCGAAGAGCTGTTTCTATTTTTCTTGCACTTACTCCAATATCAATTAATATATTGGTAGAGTCACTTTTTATGAAAAAACTATTTCCACTGCTTCCACTAAATAAACTACAAAATTTTAACATTTACTTCATCCTTTGCTTATTCTATAACTCTTTCTATATTAGCTCCAAGTTTTCTAAATTTACCTTCTATATTTTCATAACCTCTATCGATATGACCAAGGTTATATATTTCTGTTTTTCCTTCTGCAATAATTCCTGCAATTATTAAAGCAGCACCTGCACGTAAATCTGTTGAATATACAGAAGCACCATATAATTTTTCTACACCTTCAAAAATTGCAGATTTTCCTTGAGAAGTTATTTGAGCTCCCATTTTATTTAACTCATTTGCATATTGGAATCTTGATTCCCAAATACTTTCATTAATGATGCTTGTTCCATTAGCAGTTGATAAGACAACTCCAATTTGGGCTTGTAAATCGGTAGGAAATCCTGGATAGGGAAGAGTTTTTATTATTGCTTTTGAAGGTCGATTATCACACCAAACTCTTAGAGAATCTTCTCCAGCTTCAACATTTCCACCAATTTCTAAAATTTTTGCTGTTACACATTCTAGATGCTTAGTAATACAATTTTTTATTGTTATATCGCCACGAGAAGCAACTGCTGCAAGCATAAATGTTCCTGCTTCTATCTGATCTGGAACAACAGAATAGCTTTTTCCACCAGTTAACTTTTCTACTCCGTTTATTTTAATAACGTCAGTACCAGCTCCACGAATATCTGCTCCCATTGTATTTAAGAAGTTAGCAATATCGACAACGTGTGGTTCTTTTGCCGCATTATCAATTGTAGTAGTACCTTCTGCTAAAACACTGGCAAGCATAACATTTATCGTCGCACCAACAGAAACAATATCCATATATACACTAGTTCCAACCAATTTGTCAGTTTTTGCTTTGACATTTCCACCAGCTATTTCAACATTTGCACCTAAAGCCTCAAAGCCTTTAATATGTTGGTCAATCGGTCTTGGGCCTAAATTGCATCCACCGGGAAGTCCAACTTCTATTTCTTTTTTTCTTCCAAGCATAGAACCAATTAAATAATAAGAAGCTCTAAATTTTCTTGTTAATTCAATTGGAGCTACTGTTTTTGTTATATTTCTTGTATCTATTTCAAGAGAGTTTTTATTAATCCAATTAATTTTAGCACCTAAACCTTCTAATATTTCACATGATAATTTAATATCTACTATATTAGGAACATTATTAATAACACAAACTCCATCGATTAATAATGTTGCAGGAAGTATTGCAACAGCAGAATTTTTAGCTCCACTTATATTTACTTCACCTTTTAAATGTGTAGGTCCTGTAATTACTAATTTTTCCATAACTGCTCCTTTAGATTGTTTTACTCAAAAAATTAGAGTGTATAATTAATTACACTCTAATTACTATAAGATATTATCATAAAATTAAAGGATTTACAATAAAATTTTATGATTGTGCTAATTTTATTCCTATATTTTGAAAAAATTCGACAATTTTAAATTTAAAATTAATATCAGAATTATTTTGATTTTCAGATAATAGATTGTATTCTTCATAAGATAAATTTTCTTGTAATACTTCTTTAGATTCCTCAGGAACCACACCAGAGCTAACATCTACAAAGCATAAAGGAGGAAACATTACACACCACCAGTTTTGGCCAGAAGCATTACCAATTTCTATTCTTAATGCATCATAAAAACCGGCAGGAAGAGAAATATCTCCATATTTTTTTGTAGGGAAAGCAAAGTTTCCAATTTTAACATTTACAATGTAATTAAAACCATTATCATATATTGTTTGTTGAGCAATTTCTTGAATAGTATTAATATTCTCATTTGCAAGTTCTATTACATTTTCTTTAGAGGTTGCATCTTTTGATATCTCATTAATGTATTTTAAAATATTATCTCTTACAATATATTTTAAATTTTGATCCTCCTCAGAATCACTATTTGCTATAACATGCAATCTAAAAACGCTTGATTCGATATTGCTTGATACTGCATTAACATATGAAAATGCACATATAATAGTATAAATAAATAAAAGAAATAATAAAATTAAAAATCTTTTAAAAAAAGAATTGTGTATTATTTTTTTCAAATTAAACCCTCCAAAATTAATAGAAAAATAATATAGAAATTCTATTAAATTAAAAAAATGTAAATATATTTCTATAAAAAAAGTATTAACCAAAAATAAAAAAATATACATTGTCGAATTAATGAATACGAAAATAATTGACACAAATAAAAATAAATGGTAAAATTTACCAGTAGGAAAACTTAGGGGAGGTTCAAATATGGAGAAATCTAACAGTGTTAGAAAAGTATGTGGATTTTATGTAAGTAGTGTACATTTAGTAACTATGTTATTACCATATTTAAGCAAACAAATAAAAGAACAAATAGAAGTTATCCCATTTTTAGAATTTGATTTAAGAAAAAACGTAGAAGTAATTTTATCTAAGATAGTTTTAAATGAAGAAAACAAAGAACAAATTTTAAGTATTAATTGGAAGAATACCAAAATTCAAAAATTTACAAATGTTGAGAGTAAATTAAAAAATAAAATGAAAAAAGAAAAAGAGGCAATAATATTAATAAGCGGTAGCAAAAAATATATAAAAACAGTAAATGAGATGGTAGATAGATATTTTAATAAGTATAGAAATAATAAAAAATACATAACAATAATTAATTGCTTTGAAGTAGATGAGTTTGACAACGACATTAGGGAAATATTAGATGAACATGATTTTATTATAAATACATCTGGAATAAATAAAATAGAAGATGTTTTTGAAATATACAAAGAAAAACAGGCAAATTGACATAAAATTGGAATACTGATATAATATTCACAATAAAAATTTATGAAAGGAAGATAAATATGAAAGCGAAAAATTGCAAGCGGAAAATAGACAGAAAGGCTATTGAACTTCTTGGAGTGAGCCAGAGCTATTTAAATACTCGATTTAAAGCAGAAAAAAATAGAATCGAGTATGAGTTCTGGGTAAGGAGTAACTTGGATAAGGTGGAAGCCTTTGAGAGAGAAGTTGAAATTATTGCGAGCGATTTTAAAGCTTGTAGTGTTTTTACAAAGGGAAACTGTGATGGAGGATATAAAATTTTTATCATGGTACGATTTTGATTCCTTGAAAGGAGCTGGCAGAATGCTAGCTCCTTTCTTTTGTAATAAGGGAGGTAAAAATTATTGACTAAAAATGTAAATTGATATAATATAGCATTGTTGAATTATAAAAGGAGGTTTAAAGTTGGAGACTCAATTTGAAAAAGCAAAGAAAATTTTAAAAAAATATAATCAGGAGCATTTATTAGCTTTTTATGATAAACTGTCACAAGAAGAAAAAAATAAACTGATAAACCAAATATTAAGCATAAATTTTGAACAAATAAATAAATTATATGAAAATACAAAAAAACAAGTAGAAGAAGATAAAGCAAAAATAGAACCAATAACATACATTGATAAAAATAATCTTTCAGAAGAAGAAAAAGTATATTATAAAAATTTAGGAATTAAAGAAATAAAAGAAGGAAATTTAGCTGCTGTTACAATGGCAGGAGGACAAGGGACAAGGCTTCGGACACGACGGACCAAAAGGAACATATATGTTAGGAGTAGAGCCAGATAAATCATTATTTGAAATATTATGTGATAATTTAAAAACAGCTAAAATAAATTATAATGTATATATTCCATGGTATATAATGACAAGTAGAGAAAACAATGCACAAACAATAGCATTTTTTGAAAAGAATAATTACTTTAATTATCCAAAAGAAAAAATAAAATTTTTTGTTCAAGGAGAACTACCAATGGTGAGAACGGACGGAAAAATTTTATTAAATAAAGAAGGCATAATAAAAGAAGCTGCAGATGGCCATGGTGGAATATTTGAAGCAATGTTTAAAAATGGCATAGTAGATGATATGAAAAAAAATAAAATAGAATGGATATTTGTTGGACCTGTTGATAATCCTTTAGTTAAGATGGTTGATGAAATACTTATTGGAGTTGCTGTGGACAAAAAAGTATTAGCAATAGGAAAATCATTAGTAAAAGCAAATCCTCAAGAAAAAGTAGGAGTATTTTGCAAAAAAAATGGGCGACCAGCTGTAATAGAATATACGGAAATTAGTAAAGAAATGGCAGAAAAAAAAGATAAAGATGGCAACTTGGTATATGGAGAATCACATATTAATTGCAATATGTTTAATATAAAGGCAATAGAAGAAATAGGAAATAATAAATTGCCATATCATAGCGCTTTTAAAAAAGCTACATATATGGATGAAAAAGGAAGTATAATAGAACCAGATAAACCAAATGCATATAAATTTGAAAGTTTTATATTTGACAGTTTTCAAAAATTAGATGACATGGCAATATTAAGAGTAAAAAGAGAAGAAGAGTTTGCTCCAGTAAAAGGTAAAACAGGAGTAGACAGTGTAGAAACAGCGAGAGAACTATATAATAAATATCATTTAAAAGAATAAAAGGAGATAATTATGGAATATTTTAAAAAATATGAAGAATGGTTAAATAGCGATGAAATTGATGAAGAAACAAAAGAAGAATTAAGCAAAATGAAAGATAATGAAACAGAAATAAAGGATAGCTTCTATAAGGAC